>CAVIOJ010000001.1:0-10475 GCA_963644225.1 Lachnospiraceae bacterium
GATTTAATGTTAGCCAATCTGTACACCTCCAATGTCTTGAATTGTTAATTGTTTAAATCGGATTGCGACAAAGCCGGACACGGACAGTTTGTCACAAACATACTCGTATATTTTATTGCACGAGTCTTCCTCTGTCAATAGAAAAATGGCTAAAAATTGAAAAAATTGCAGTATTTGATGGGGAACTATGCTATAATCATAACTCGGCTACAAGCTAATCTTAGTAAAGCAAGTCCTTCGCATTGTGAGAGGACGAGATGAGAGTTCTTTATTATAATACAGACTTGAATTTTATAAATTTTTATATATGGAGGAATCATTCATGGCAATTGACCAGAGCAAGATTCGTAATTTTTGTATTGTTGCACATATTGATCATGGCAAATCTACCCTTGCCGATCGTATTATCGAGATGACAGGACTTTTGACATCCAGAGAGATGCAAGAGCAGGTTTTAGATAATATGGATTTGGAGAGAGAGCGTGGTATTACTATAAAGTCCCAGGCTGTTCGTATTATTTACAAGGCAAAGGATGGACAGGAGTATATATTCAACCTTATTGACACACCGGGCCATGTGGATTTCAACTATGAAGTATCAAGAAGTTTGGCTGCCTGTGATGGGGCTATTCTTGTGGTGGATGCAGCTCAGGGAATTGAGGCACAGACTCTTGCCAATGTTTATCTTGCCCTAGATCACGATTTGGATGTTCTTCCTGTAATAAATAAAATCGATTTGCCAAGCGCCGATCCACAGAGGGTGAAGGATGAAATCGAGGATGTTATCGGTTTAGAGGCCCAGGATGCTCCTCTGATTTCTGCAAAGACGGGACTCAATGTGGAGGAAGTGTTAGAACAGATTGTAAATAAACTTCCTGCACCGTCAGGAGACCCAAAAGCACCTTTGCAGGCCTTGATTTTTGATTCCTTATATGATGCTTACAAGGGAGTTATTGTTTTTTGTCGAATCAAGGAAGGAACTCTTCGACCAGGAGACTCTGTTTTGATGATGGCTACCGGAGCTTCCTTTGATGTAGTAGAAGTAGGATACTTTGGCGCGGGTCAGTTTATTCCATGTGAAGAATTATCTGCGGGTATGGTTGGTTATATGACTGCCAGCATAAAAAATGTCAAGGATACTCGAGTGGGAGATACGATTACCCAGAAAAAGAATCCATGTGCCGAGCCACTCCCAGGTTATAAAAAGGTAAATCCGATGGTATACTGCGGACTCTATCCAGCTGATGGAGCAAAATATCCAGACCTTCGAGACGCTTTGGAAAAACTTCAGCTCAATGATGCTTCCCTGCAATTTGAACCAGAGACATCTATCGCCTTGGGATTTGGTTTCCGTTGTGGTTTCCTTGGACTTTTACATCTTGAGATCATTCAGGAGAGACTAGAAAGAGAATACAATCTTGATTTGGTTACCACTGCACCGGGTGTAGTTTATCGCGTACACAAGACGGATGGCACTATGATCGAACTTACCAATCCTTCCAACTTGCCGGATCCATCTGAGATCGATTATATGGAAGAGCCGGTGGTTGAGGCAGAGATTATGGTTACCAGTGAGTATATCGGTGCTATTATGGATCTGTGTCAGGAACGACGTGGTGTTTACATCAGCATGGAATATATGGAAGAAACACGTGCTTTGATCAAGTACACCTTACCTTTAAATGAGATTATCTATGACTTTTTTGATGCCCTAAAGTCTCGCTCAAGAGGATATGCTTCCTTTGATTATGAGATGAAGGGTTATGTCAAGTCAGACCTTGTCAAACTCGACATTTTGATCAATAAGGAAGAAGTGGATGCTCTTTCATTTATCGTCTTTAGTGGAACGGCTTACGAGCGTGGACGCAAGATGTGTGAAAAATTAAAAGAAGAAATTCCACGTCATCTTTTTGAAATTCCTATTCAGGCCGCTGTTGGAAGCAAGGTTATTGCCAGAGAGACGGTAAAGGCCATGCGCAAGGATGTTTTGGCAAAATGCTATGGTGGTGATATCAGTCGAAAGAAGAAACTTCTTGAAAAGCAAAAAGAAGGAAAGAAACGTATGCGTCAGGTGGGCAATGTTGAAATTCCACAGGAAGCATTTATGAGTGTTTTAAAATTGGATGAGGACTAGAATGAAAAGTATAGCAATTTATATACATATTCCTTTTTGTATAAGAAAATGCCTTTACTGTGATTTTTTATCTGGACCTTATGGGGATGATATACAAAGACGTTATGTCGATGCTCTCTGTAAGGAAATTGAATTTATGGGACAGCAGCTGGAATCGGTTGCTGTCTCTTCTGTGTATATCGGCGGTGGAACTCCTTCCTGGTTGGATGGATATTTGATGGAAAAAATCATGAAGACATTGAAGGCCAATTTTTCCATTGAAAAAGAGGCAGAGATTACTATTGAATGTAATCCGGGAACAGTCACCATGGAAAAATTCTCTCTATATAGAAGGATCGGAATCAATCGCTTGAGCATTGGACTGCAGTCGGCTAATGATGATGAATTAAAACTTTTAGGTCGAATTCATACCTATGATAAGTTTTTACATACCTATGAGATGGCCAGAAAAAGCGGCTTTTATGACATCAATGTAGATATTATGACCGGTCTTCCGGGACAGACTTTGGATAAGCTGATGGATACTTTAAAGCGCGTTATTGCTCTAAAGCCAGAACATATCTCGGCCTATGCTTTGATTGTTGAAGAGGGAACTTACTTTTATGAGCGCTACAAGGACGATGTAGAAAAACAGCGAGCTGGCAAAGAACCTCTAGATCTTCCAAACGAGGATTTGGAGTACCAACTTTATAAGATGGCCCAGATTACTTTGGCCAAGTATGGTTATTTACAATATGAAATTTCTAATTATGCAAAAGAGGGATATGCCTGCAATCATAATATTACATATTGGAAGCGGGGAGATTACCTGGGCTTTGGCATAGGGGCTGCATCCTTGATGTATCATCATCGCTTTCACAATACCAGAGATATTTATTCTTATATGGAAAGTTGGGAGACGGTAGATAAAAGTCAAAAGGACTTGCCGGTGGTTTTTTCTGATGAAAAAAGAGATGGGACTTTTCAAAATCCTACTTGGGAAGAAGTGGCTCGTCTTAGCAAGAAGGATGAGATGGAAGAATTTATGTATCTTGGCCTTCGCATGAATGAGGGAATTAGCCGGGCCGATTTTTATGAAGCTTTCGGTTGCAGTGTGGAAGCTATTTATGGAAGATCTCTTGAAAAATTAAAAGCAGAGGAAATGCTAATGTTGGATGGAGGGCGTATCTATCTGACGGATCAGGGCAGGGATTTGAGCAATTATGTACTGGCGCATTTTTTGCTGGATGAGTAGTTGGCAAAAAAATATGCAGTCAAGTGTTGACAAATAAAAAAAGGGGTGCTATCTTAGGTTTAAAGATATTAGCACTCTAATTTATCGAGTGCTAACAACAAGATCATCAGAAGAGGTGACGAATGGAAGAATTAGGCGAAAGAAAAGAGAAAATTTTAAATGCCATTATTCGAAACTACTTGGAAACTGGCGAGCCTGTTGGATCTCGTACTATTTCAAAGATGTCAGAGATTGATCTCAGTCCCGCTACAGTTCGTAATGAAATGTCGGATTTGGAGGAACTTGGCTATATCTTTCAGCCGCATACTTCGTCAGGACGTATTCCTACCGATAAGGGCTATCGTTTTTACGTAGACCATATGATGGAAATCAAGGATCGCGAAGTCACAGAGATGAAGGATCTGATGATTGAGAAGACGGAGAAAATGGAGCAGATACTCAAGCAGGTTGTCAAAGTACTTGCCAGCAATACCCAGTATGCCACCATGATTTCCGCTCCGAACTTCCAAAAAAATCGGCTGAAATTTATTCAGCTTTCTGCGGTGGATGAAAATCAGATTTTATCCGTTGTGGTGATGGAAGGCAACATTGTCAAAAACAAGATTATTCCGGTAGATGAGCCTTTGGATAACGAGACTATGTTGAAACTCAACATGCTTCTCAATACCAATCTAAATGGTTTGACAGCAGCTGAGATAAATTTGGGATTGATTACCAGACTAAAAGAACAGGCTGGTATACATGAGGAAATCATCGCACAGGTTATCAATACTGTTGCTGAGACCATTCATGAAGACGATGATCTCGAGATTTACACCAGCGGTGCTACCAATATTTTCAAGTATCCGGAGTTGTCTGATTCAAGGAGAGCTTGTGAACTTATCAGTGCTTTCGAGGAAAAAGATGATTTGGTCAGCCTCATCAATGATGTGCAGACTGATGGAGAGACAGGTATCCAGGTTTATATTGGAGATGAATCTCCACTTGCTTCCATGAAGGATTGTTCTGTTGTGACAGCCACTTACGAACTTGGTGAGGGTGTAAAGGGAACCATAGGAATTATCGGTCCAAAGCGTATGGATTATGAAAATGTGGTTGACAATCTTAAAAATCTCAAGGGTCAGTTAGATAAGCTTTTGAGAAAAGAATAGAAAAAGGAGTATAACTTATGGCAGAAGAAAAGAACATAGATGAAGTTTTAGAAGAAGAAAAGGAAGAAGCTACAGAAGATGTGGCAACTGAAGATACTTCAGCAGGAGAGGATTCGGATGCATCAGATGATGTAAAAGCTGACGAAGAGTCTACAGATAAAGAATCTGACGAGGAAAAGGAAACTTCAGGCTTCTTTAAAAAGAAGGATAAAAAAGATAAAAAGGATATTCAAATAGAAGAACTCTCTGACAAGGTAAAACGTCAGATGGCTGAGTTTGAAAACTTCCGTAAACGTTCTGAAAAAGAGAAAACACAGATGTATGAAATCGGTGCAAAAAGCATCTTAGAAAAGATTCTACCTGTTGTTGACAATTTTGAACGAGGATTAAATGGCATGGAAAACAGTGATGATCCATTTGCCCAGGGCATGCAGATGACTTACAAGCAGCTGATGACAGCCTTTGAAGAAGCAGGAGTCAAGCCAATCGAAGCAGTAGGTACAGAATTTGATCCAGAATTTCACAATGCAGTGATGCATGTGGAGGATGAAGAAGTCGGAGAGAATCAGATAGTTGAGGAATTCCAAAAGGGATATATGTATCACGACTCAGTGCTTCGTCACAGCATGGTAAAAGTAGCAAATTAGTTTAGCATAGCTAATTTCAAATAAATTTACATAGATTTTAAAATAGGAGGAAAAAATCATGGGAAAAATTATTGGTATTGATTTAGGAACAACAAACTCTTGTGTTGCCGTTATGGAAGGTGGAAAGCCAACCGTTATCGCAAACCAGGAAGGAGCAAGAACTACACCATCTATCGTAGCTTTTACAAAGAATGGTGAGAGACTTATCGGTGAGCCTGCAAAGCGTCAGGCAGTTACAAATGCAGAGAAGACAATTTCATCTATCAAAAGAGATATGGGTACAGACAATGGTCGTACTATCGACGACAAGAAGTATTCACCACAGCAGATTTCAGCAATGATTTTGCAGAAGTTAAAGAGCGATGCTGAAAACTACCTTGGCGAATCTGTATCAGAAGCTGTTATCACAGTTCCTGCATACTTCAATGATGCACAGCGTCAGGCAACAAAGGATGCTGGTAAGATCGCTGGCCTTGATGTAAAGCGTATTATCAACGAGCCAACCGCAGCTGCTCTTGCTTATGGACTTGACAATGAAAATGAGCAGAAGATTATGGTATATGACCTTGGTGGTGGTACATTCGATGTTTCTATCATCGAGATCGGTGATGGCGTTATCGAAGTTTTAGCAACAAGTGGTGATAACCGTCTTGGTGGTGATGATTTCGATCAGAAGATTACAAACTGGATGTTAGATGAGTTCAAGAAGGCAGAAGGCGTAGATCTTTCTACTGACAAGATGGCTCTTCAGAGATTAAAAGAAGCAGCAGAGAAAGCAAAGAAAGAACTTTCAGCAGCTACAACAACCAATATCAACTTGCCATTTATCACAGCTACAGCTGAAGGACCAAAGCATTTTGATATGAACTTAACTCGTGCTAAATTCGATGAGTTGACTCACGATTTGGTAGAAAGAACCGCAGTTCCTGTACAGAATGCTCTTAGAGATGCAGGTCTTACAGCCAGCGAACTTTCAAAGGTATTACTTGTTGGTGGATCTACACGTATCCCAGCAGTTCAGGACAAGGTAAAAGCTCTTACTGGTCATGAGCCAAGCAAGACTTTGAATCCAGATGAGTGTGTTGCTATCGGAGCTTCTATCCAGGGTGGTAAGCTTGCCGGAGACGCTGGTGCAGGTGAAATCCTTCTTTTGGACGTTACTCCACTTTCTCTTTCTATCGAGACCATGGGTGGTATCGCTACAAAATTGATCGAGAGAAATACAACTATTCCTACAAAGAAGAGCCAGATCTTCTCTACTGCAGCTGACAACCAGACAGCTGTTGATATCAATGTAGTACAGGGTGAGAGACAGTTTGCAAAAGACAACAAATCACTCGGACAGTTCAGACTTGATGGTATCCCTCCAGCAATGAGAGGTGTTCCTCAGATCGAAGTTACTTTCGATATTGATGCCAACGGTATCGTTAATGTATCTGCAAAGGATTTGGGAACAGGTAAGGAACAGCACATCACAATCACAGCTGGATCTAACATGTCTGATGAAGATATCGAAAAGGCTGTAAAGGAAGCTGCTGAGTTCGAAGCACAGGACAAGAAGCGTAAGGAAGCTATCGATACAAGAAATGATGCTGATTCTTTCGTATTCCAGACACAGAAAGCTTTGGATGAAGTTGGTGACAAGATTGATGCTGCAGACAAGTCTGAAGTAGAAGCAGATATGGCTGCTGTAAAGGCAATCCTTGAAGCTCATCCAGAAGCTGAGGCAATGGACGATGCAACTATCGGTGAGTTAAAGGCTGCACAGGAAAAATTACAGAACAGTGCACAGAAGGTCTTCACAAAGATGTATGAACAGCAGGCAGCAGCTGCTGGTGCTCAGGGAGCTGGTCCTGATATGTCAGGTGCTAACCCAGATATGGGACAGGCAAACTACAGCGCAGCAGATGATGATGTTGTAGATGCAGACTTCAAGGAAGTATAAAAAATAGTAAAAAAATAATGAAAAAACCTATCCTTCCTTGGAATTTCCAGGGAAGGATATCGTTGTAGAAAGGTATAGATATGGCTGACAAACGTGATTATTATGAGGTATTAGGTATACAAAAAGGTGCCTCAGATGATGAGATAAAAAAGGCCTTTCGAAAGACTGCAAAAAAATATCATCCGGATATGCATCCAGATGATCCGGAATGTGAAGAAAAGTTCAAAGAGTGCCAGGAGGCTTATGCTGTATTAAGTGATCCAGAAAAGAGAAGACAGTACGACCAGTATGGTCATGCGGCTTTTGATGGAAGCATGGGCGGCGGTGGATTTGATTTCTCCGGCATGGATTTTGGCGATATTTTCGGTGATATTTTCGGTGATTTCTTTGGCGGAGGAAGCAGAAGACCAAACAATGGCCCTATGAAGGGAAAGAATCTTCGTGCCCGTGTCAATATCAAGTTCGAGGAAGCGGCTTTCGGATGTGAAAAAGAGATAGAGATTGTCCTAAAGGATGAGTGCGAGACTTGCCACGGATCTGGGGCAAAACCTGGAACCAGTAAAGTTACCTGTACCAAGTGCGGTGGTAAGGGCAAGATTGTTATGTCACAGCAGTCTTTATTTGGTATGGTACAAAATGTTACCACCTGTCCTGATTGTCAGGGAAGCGGACAGATTATCAAGGAAAAATGTAGTGACTGTCATGGAACTGGATATATTGCTAGAAAGAAGAGAATTTCTGTTTCTATTCCAGCTGGTATTGACAATGGCCAGAGTGTGCGCATTCGTGACAAGGGTGAACCGGGATACAATGGTGGACCAAGAGGAGATTTGCTTGTTGAAGTTCGAGTTGCTCCACATGCAATTTTCCAGAGAAATGAATATGACATTTATTCATCAGCACCGATTTCTTTTGCCCAGGCAGCTCTCGGTGGAGAAGTGATGATCGATACCTTAGATGGCAAGGTAGTATACGAAGTAAAACCTGGCACACAGACAGATACCAGAATTCGTCTTCGTGGCAAGGGAGTTCCATCTCTTCGCAGTCAAAATGTCCGTGGTGACCATTATGTTACTTTGGTTGTTCAAGTTCCAACCGGTTTGAATCATGAGGCCAAGGAAGCTTTGAAAAAATTCGATGAAGCTACAGGAAACACCTTGAAGGCTGGCGGAACTGCTGTCAAGGAAGAAAAAAAGAAAAAAGGTTTTATGGATAAAATCAAGGACGCCGTAGACGATTTATAAAATAAAAGCAGCGATGGTAGAGAATATTTACCATCGCATTTTTTCGTAGAAGGAGAATGAAATGAAAGTATGGATAACGAGACACGGACAGACTGCTTTGAATCTGCAGGAGTTGATGCAGGGACGTGTGGACGAACCTTTAAATGAAACAGGAATTGCCCAGGCAAAGCAGGCTAGAAGCCAAATTGGTGATATGAAGTTTGATGCCGTTTATTCGAGTCCCCTTTGCCGTGCAAAAAAGACAGCTTGTATTATCGGTGGTGTTTCAGAGGAAGAACTTATTGTAGATGAGCGAATTATCGAGGTTGACTTTGGAAAATATGAAAGAAAAAGCTATCATAAACTTGGACCTTTGATGACTCTCTATTGGATGTTCCCAGAAGTGATTCCAACCCCAAAGACAGTAGAATCTGTGGCATCCATGGTAGAAAGAAGCCGTTCTTTTTTGGATGATTTGAAAAAGAAGGATTATGAAAATGTCTTGATTGTATGTCATGGTGGTATTATCAGAGCTCTTTGTGGTGTCTTAGAAAACAGACGTAACGGAATCAAGTGGAGACCGAGACCTAAAAACTGTGAGATCAGAAAGTATGACCTCTAGATTAGATTCTGTTCCTATTTTTTTCGTCATATCATAATTACAAAAAAGAAAACAACGGGAGTAGAGCATGGAGTAGGAGTAGCCAGCGGAACAAGTGCAGTAAATCTACTTGTTCCGGTAATCTTTTGGTGTCATGCCAGTGCATTTTTTAAAGACATTCTGAAAATATCCTTGTGAGGAAAAGCCTAAGTAGGTGGCAATCTCAAGGATGGAGCGATCTGTTGTTATTAAAAGCGATTTTGCTTTTTCGATTTTTTGTTCCTGCATATATGAAGAGAGTGTCATACCGGTTTCTTTTTTAAACTTTGTGGATAGATAACTACGGCTTAAATACATGTCCTTTGCCATTTGATCGACAGAGAAGTCTTCGGTCAAATGTTCACGGATATAAGAGGTGACGCTACGCATAAATTTGTCGTAGCGGTCACCTTTTTTTATGTCGTGCACCAGGGTCGTGTAGTCAATAACCATATGATATTGGAGATTCATGACTTGTTCTGGATTATCGTAGCTTTCCGCATGCTGGATATATTTGTCACTGAGAGACAATGCTTCTTCTGCCGGCAGTCCACCTTCGATCGCGGAGCGTGAAAGGAGAGTGGCAGAAGAGATAAAGATATTTTTTTGCTGGCGTAAAAAGGTCGGCGCAACTTTTCCAGCGCGTCCAGCAGAATTTTGTTTGAAGAGTTGGGTCAAGCCTTCTAGGTCACCCTCGCGGACGCAGGATAACATTTCTTTTTCAAAATTAAATGCCGAGTGTGAAGGCGTGATGGCATTATTATAGTCATCAATAGATGTATGAGCATCTGCAATGTCAGAAAGGCTGTGGATATCATTTGGACTGATTGGACGATTCTCGGAAATGGAATCTGTGAGGGAATCCGTTTCTTGATGCATAGCAGAGATATTTTCTTTGTTCTGCTTGTCAATCTTCGTGTGGTAGTCATAGACGGCGATGTCTGCCAACTCTAGTTTCCGGTCACTGATATAGTAATAGATCAGGCACAATTCATGCAAAAATAGTTCTAAAGGCATGGGGGTAATGCTGCTGAGCAGGTGCTGGTATTGTTCCATGTAGTTCATTTTTAAATCCAGAGAAAACATAAATTCCCGAATCTGGTTTTTTGGTGGTGTTATTTGAAAAGTTGGTCCTAGTATCATGGTGTAATTTTCGTGTTTGATAATGCCATAAAAATGCTCATAAGGTGAGATATAGTAATTAACTCCCTCGTTTATCTGCAAAAGATTTTCAATATATGGTGATGCCGGATCCTTCGGGAAATTGGATGGATCGTAATAGATTTTTTTCACATTATCCTTATAGACGCGGATGGCAATCAAAGACAGGGAAGAAATGTTTCTTGCAATATAGTCATAATCAATTTCTCTCATGGAGACCTCCTGGTCAGCCCTTAGATCTTCATTTTGTCCAAAGGCAGGCTTCTTTTCCTACTACTTGTTTCATATCATAACATAATTACAAAAAAGAAAACAGAAACGAAAAATGGAAGTGAGTTTT
>CAVIOJ010000002.1:0-3820 GCA_963644225.1 Lachnospiraceae bacterium
ATCCGATACCGACTCAACATGCCCACTTGCGTAAGAAGGCAGGCGATTCATATCATATGGCAGTTCTGCCCCTGATGAATCTTTTTGTATTTCACCCTGCAGACGAATATCTAAAATACTGGCTCCGATATAGATTTGATATATACCGCCTTCTACTTCCCAGCCATCCGTTTTCACATTGTAATAACGGAAGGTCTTATCATCAAAAGGAATGGTGATGCTTCGGCTCTCTCCTTTTTTTAAGAAAACTTTGGCAAATCCCTTTAACTCTTTTTTCGGTCCAAACAGACAACTTCTGTCATGACCCACATACATCTCGGCGATTTCTGCCCCGTCATATTCTCCGGTATTGGTGATGGTAAAACTCACCCCAGTCTCATCTATTGTCATATCGCTGTAGTCAAAAGTGGTATAACTTAGTCCAAATCCAAATGGAAAACGGACTTCAATTCCAGCCGTATCAAAGTAGCGATAACCCATATAGAGGCCCTCACGATACTCGCTACTGCGCTCCATGGCCGGATAGTAAGAAGTGCTGGCTACATCCTCTAAATGGAATGGATAAGTCTCATTTAATTTGCCACTAGGACATATCGCGCCGCATAGGACATCAAGCAGAGCCGACGCTCCCGCCTGTCCGCCCAGATAACCATGCAGGATTGCTGATACATCATCTGCCCATGGCATCTCTATAGAAGATCCCGCCGACAAGACAACGACCACATTTTTGTTGACCGCTGATACCGCCTCAATCAGCTCAATCTGGGCCTGTGGCATACGCATATGGGTCCTGTCTAGACCTTCAGATTCACTGATTTCATCAAGACCAACAAAAAGGACTACAATTTCCGCCTTCTTTGCAAGTTGGCAAGCCTCATCTAAAAGTCTTGCATCAGTCTTTTTGTTGCGGGCGTATCCTCTGGCATAATCCAGATAATTAACAGGATAATCACCAATTAGACTTAAAATATCCTCAGGTTCCTTTGTAGGATTGACAAGAGATGATCCTGCTCCCTGATATCGTGGTGTCTTGGCAAAATCTCCAATAAGGGCCACAGTCTTATTCGAATTTAGTGGCAAAAGGCCGTCTTCATTTTTCAATAAAACAATAGACTCTGCTGCGGCTTTTTTTGCAAACGCATGATGTGCTTCCACATCAAAGCCCTTGCCCTCATTTTTTTCCGTAGCATCGTGAGTGGCAAAAATAACAGACAATAGTTCATCCACCCTCTGATCTAGAATCTGCTCATCCAATCGTCCTTCCTCTACGGCACGAACTATCTGCTTTGCTCCCATCTTGCCGGTAGAAGGCATCTCAAGGTGCGAGCCATTCCTTACACCCTCGACGTGATCATTGCTTCCGCCCCAGTCCGATACAACCATGCCGTCAAAGCCCCATTCATCGTAAAGTATATCTCCAAGTAAATGTTTGCTTTCGTTGGCATATTCTCCATTAACCTGGTTGTAGGCGGTCATAATGCCTTTTGCATTGCCCTCTTTTATTGCAATCTCAAAGCCTGTGGTATAGAGTTCGCGAAAAGTCCTCTCATCCACCACGGAATCCATGGCCATACGGCGCTCTTCCTGAGAATTTGCAGCAAAATGCTTTGGACATGCCGCCACACCTTTACTTTGGATGCCCCGGATATAAGCTGCCGCCATCTTTCCTGCCAGATACGGATCCTCAGCAAAATATTCAAAATTACGACCACAAAGCGGACTTCTCTTCATATTGAGTCCTGGTCCGAGTACCATATTCACCCCGAGAGCCGCAGCCTCTTCGCCCAGACATTCACCCAATTTTTCACCAAGAGATGTATCCCAGCTGCTGGCCATGGTAGCTGCCGTAGGAAAGCAGGTTGCAGGCAGTGATGCATTGAGTCCCAGATGATCTCCAGCTCCAGCCTGTTTTCTAAGCCCATGAGGTCCATCAGATAAAAACATTGCCGGAATTCCATATTTTTCATAATCCTTGGTTCGCCAAGTGTCCTGTCCCGACATCATGGATGCTTTTTCTTCTAACGTCATCCTAGAAATTATTTCCGAATATTTCAACATATCTCGACCTCTCATCTTCTTTCTTGATGCTATCATAACACGATTTTTTCCCTTCAAAATCTCTGTGGCACAAACTGTCTGATTTAAGGCATAAGTTGCACAAAAAAAGGATGCCACCATTTGGGTGACATCCTTTATCTTTTTATCAAATCAAGATTACTCTTCAGATACCTGACGCATCTGCTCTGAAATCTCAGCAATACGCTCTAAGTTCTTGTTCATCTCCTGAAGTGTCAGCATACTGTTGTCGCTGAGAGAAAGAGCACTCTCAGATGAAGCTGCAACTTCCTGTGATGTAGCAGAAAGATTGGCGATGCTGTCTGTGATGATAGTGTTGGCTTCAAGTACACGCTCTACAGAAGTGGTAACCTGACCAACATTGGCATTTAATTCCAAGGTGTTTACCTGAATGTTGTTGAGCTTTTCTCCTGTTGCCAAAATCTTTTCGTTCTGTAATTCCGCATATTCGGTAGACTTTGTCATGCTCTTGGTTGCTTCGGAAGCTTCAGTATTTAACTTGCCGATAATCTCTCCGATTTGCTCGGTTGCTTCCTTGGTCTCCTCAGAAAGCTTACGAATCTCATCCGCAACAACAGCAAATCCCTTGCCTGCCTCTCCAGCTCTTGCAGCCTCGATAGAAGCATTGAGAGCAAGTAAGTTGGTCTGAGAAGAAATACCAAGAATGGTCTCTGTGATAGCATCTACTTCCTTGATACGGTTGTTCAGATTGTCTGTAGACTCGCTAGCCTGACGATTGACAGTAGCAATCTCCTTGGCCTGCTCCTCAAGTTCTTTTACAAGATGAACACCCTCTTCAACCGCCTGCTTGGTAGCAAGTGAGATGTCATTCATATCTTTGGCCTGCTCACCAACCTGCTGTAAGGTATTTTGAATATCGATAGTCTGAGTGGTCTGTGCCTCGATAGACTCAGCTGTAAGTTTTGTGCTCTCAGCGATCTCACTAACTGAGTTATGGCTGCTTTCCATATCATCGTTCAATGAACGGGATACATCCATGGCAAGTTCAAACTGTTCTGTCAGTTCTTCCGAATGCTTGATGATTTCTTTTGCCACATTGGCCTGCTTTGCTGCATTCTCACTAATCTCTTCATAAGTTTCCTTCTGATGGCGCTCCCACTGAGAACAAATCAAAATCTCGGTAACAGCTGTAACGCCAAGACCTATAATCTGGAAACCAATCTGATCTGTCATGCCATCAAGTCCAAATGCCTGTGCAAAATACACATCATATAAAATATTGGATGCTAGGGCGGCAACAGTTCCAATTTTTACCAGTTTTACATTGCGGTACATAAGAATCAATGCTGCAATTGGGAAGATAAATGTATATCTTCCAAAAGTATGTCCCGTAAAGAGCATCACCACGTAAGTAACAAATGTAGGATAGGAACTAAAATGGTAAAAAGCATCCTGATACTGGAACTTTTTAAATCCGATGGTAGAAACCACTAGAGCTACAACTGAAACAACGATGGTTAAGATGGCTCCAATAGAGGCTCCAGCATTTGCTGCATTGGCCAAAGTAAGAAGCAAAATCACCACAATAATGATGTTTCCAACAATATAACCGGTTCGGTTACGTTCACCTAACTGTTTTTCCTGTAATGTCATTTCAAAACCCTCTTTTCTTACATTTTTTCAGAACAACAACTAGTTTCTAATATAGAAAAGAATACAATATTTTGTGTATTTATGCAACGAATTTGTGTTATTATTTAAAGATTTTTTTCTTATTTTGTAT
>CAVIOJ010000003.1:0-5283 GCA_963644225.1 Lachnospiraceae bacterium
GGACGGAATTCTCTTACTCTAAAAACAGATCAAGACCACATAGACAAAAAGGTGTGGTTTAGAAATAAAGATTGTTTCAAAGGAGGAGAACAATGGGGAACAAGAAACTTAGTAAGTCAAGTGTGAGAGATGGTGTTGAATACCGTACCGCCAGCAAACTTTCTATGGCACTTGGCGTAGCAACAAATGGTGGAGGTATGTGTTTTTACCTTTTGATGATGTATGCGAGTTATATCGCAAATGTGGGATATGGTATCGCGGTAGCTGTAGCGGGAATGATTTTGACTGCAACCAGAATCTTCGATGGTATCACAGACCCAATCGTGGCTATGATTTTTGACCGTATCCATGCTGGAAAACATGGAAAGATTCGTTTCTTTTTGGCATCAGCCTGGGTGGTAATGACCTTTGCCTGTTTGCTTTTATACAAATGGTGTACCGGTATATTTACAGGCGTAGCAGGTGTGGTTGTCTTTGTTTTGATCTACTGCCTCTATATCATCGGTTATACCATGATGAACATGAGTGCAAGTACGGTAGGAAATATCATTACAAATGACCCAACACAGAGACCTTTCATGAATCTGGTCGGAACCATGTATTCCTATCTGGTGCCTATGGCAATGAATACCTGGTTATCTTTTGCAATTCTGCCAAAGTATAACAATCAGTATAATGCTGAATGTTTAGGCGAGGCCTGCCTTTGGTATGCGGGCGCTGCTTTTATATTTTTGATTTTAGCCTGCATCGGTTTGACCCCAGCAGATAAACCGGAAATATTAAACTCTGTTAACTTATCAACAGGTAAGGAAGAAAAGATCGGATTTAAACAGATGGTTTCTTTGCTTCGCGAAAATAAGCCATTGCAGATGTATGTTGTAACTGGTGCATCAGATAAATTGGCACAACAGACAGCCGGACAATCGGTCGTAGCAACCATGTTAAATGGTATTTTGATTGCTAATTATCAGGCAGCAACTATGATTGGAAATGTTGGTATGATTGTAGCAATTGGTTTTGCAACTTTAGGTGGTGCTTATGTGGCAAAATATGGTGCAAAGAAAGCCACTTCTGTATGGTCATGGGTATCTATTGGATTATCTGTGGTTATGATTGTATTTTGTGTCATTCTTGGAAAAGATGGTATGGCTTCCATCGCAAGCTTTGGACTGCCAATGATCATTTATCTGGTTTTACAGATTTGCATTACCGGTGTAAAGATGATCTTATCTACAGCAGCTGGAGTAATGAGAGCAGATGTAACCGACTACGAGTTGGAGCGTTCAGGTAACTTTATGGTAGGTACTGTCGGTGGTGTTTATTCTTTCATTGACAAGATCATTTCTTCTTTTGCATCTACCCTGGCTGCCCTTATGGTTGCTTTGATCGGCTATAAGACCATAATGCCGCAGATGGGAGATGAGGCAACGACACCAATCTTCTGGATGACCATGTTCTTGGCATTCGGTTTGCCAATCATCGGATGGTTATGTAATGTCTGGGCAATGAAGCATTACGAACTGGACAAAGAACGCATGGTAGAAGTTCAGAAGAATATTACCGAGAGACAAAAGGCAGCAGAAAAAACAGAGGAATAAATGAAACTTTATGATTTTACAGTAGAAAACAGAATGGAGCCGATCGGTTTTGACCGCCTGCCAAGATTTTCCTGGAAATTAGAAAGTGACGATGAGGGCGTTTGGCAAGAAGCCTATGCCCTTGTCGTCAAAGAACAGGAGTCTGGCCATGAATGCTGGAACAGCGGTATCTGTCAGAGTGAACAGTCTCTTTATATTCCTTATGCCGGTGAGGCCCTGAGGCCTTTTTTTGAATATGATGTAACCTTGCAGGTCTGGGATAACAAGGGAAAGACGGATGAGATTACGACCCGGTTTGAAACCGGACTCTTAGATGAAAAGAATTGGCAGGGCGTGTGGATCGGAAGCACATGGGAAAAAGAAAGAACTTGTCCTGTCATTTACCGAGATTTGCAGATTAAAAAGAAGGTCAAAAAAGCCCGTGTCTATATGACAGCCCTGGGAGTCTATGATCTTCTGGTAGATGAGAAAAAGATCGGTAATGCTTATTTCGCACCGGGCTGGACTTCCTATCAGCATAGATTGCAATATCAGACCTATGATATTACAGATGCTTTGGAGGAAGGGGAGCACAGGCTCTCTGTCATGCTAGGACCGGGCTGGTATGCCGGATATCTAAATGGTGAGGGGCAGCGCTTCTTTTATGGAAAGGAAGCAGCAGTCCGGGCAATGATCGGGCTCTTTTATGAGGATGGCACAAAGGAAATCCTTGCAACAGATGAGACTTGGAAGATACGTGATAGTGTCATTGCCGAAAGTGAGTTTTACCACGGAGAGATACAGGACTTTCGCTCTGTGGATGCAAAAAGCAGAAAAGTAGAAATTTTTGCAGACCAAGATCTTACGATCGGAAAAATCGTGGCGCAGGAATGTCAGCCGGTAAGCATCCAAAAGCGACTGCCAGTGGTAAAAAAATGGATCGCACCAAATGGCGATTTGCTCTTAGATTTTGGACAGGTCTTACCGGGATTTGTGGAAGTGATTCTGCCAACCTTATCTGGAGAGGAACTTTGTCTGGAATATGCAGAGACTCTGGATAAACATGGCAATATTTACCGCGACAATCTGCGGACTGCCAAGTGCAGGGATATCTACCGGTATGGAAAAGATGAAGTCGGCTGTCTGGTCAGACCACATTTTACCTATCGCGGTTTTCGTTATGTCCGCCTGAAAGGTGTAAGTGAAAAAGTCGATGCAAAGAATTTTGTTGCCTGCGTCTTATATACCCATATGCCACAGCGGATGGACTTTTCTTGCAGCAATGAAAAAGTACAGCGCCTGCAGGAAAACGTCATGTGGAGTCAGCGGTGTAATTTTGTGGATATTCCAACAGATTGCCCGCAAAGAGATGAGAGGCTGGGCTGGACCGGTGATGCGGCAATTTTTTGTCAGACCGGCATGCAGCAGTTTGATGCCAGTCTTTTCTATGAAAAATATATGCGGGATGTCGCGGCAGAAACAGATGATTCGCATGGCGTGCCCCATGTGGTTCCAAATATTTTGGGACCGGCGACCGGTACGGCAGTCTGGAGCGATGCGGCGACAATCCTGCCTTGGATGGTCTATCAGTACAGTGGTGATCGTCATATCTTAGAGGAACAGTATGCTAATATGCGCCAGTGGGTAGAGTATGTACATCGCAATGCCGGTGAGGATATCCTGTGGCTGAATGGTTTTCAGAGAGGTGACTGGCTGGCACTCGATAGCGATATGAGCCTGCAACTGATGAGCGGTGGCACGGACAAAAATCTGGTCGCAAATGTTTACTATGCTTACTCGACCAAAATCGTAAGTGATGCGGCAAAGATCCTTGGAAAAGAGGAAGAGCATACGCTTTATGCCAAGAGATATGAGGCGATTGTAAAGGCGTTTTTGGATGAGTATG
Organism: Lachnospiraceae bacterium; assembly: GCA_963644225.1. Classification (GTDB taxonomy): domain Bacteria; phylum Bacillota; class Clostridia; order Lachnospirales; family Lachnospiraceae; genus Pararoseburia. The sequence continues at coordinate 3,484 of CAVIOJ010000003.1, forward strand.
TCACAAAAACAGGACGGCTTGTTACCGAGACACAGACTGCCTGTGCCCTTCTTTTGTATTTTGATCTGGTTCAGGATAAAAGGCGGGAGCGGATTTTTCAGGCATTGACGGACAATCTGCGTGCACATCAGGGGCGTTTGACCACGGGCTTTGTGGGAACTGCCTTTTTATGCCATGTGCTCAGTGACAATGGCAGACATGATTTGGCGGAAAAACTTTTATTAAATGAAAAATATCCGGGCTGGCTCTACGAGGTTGAGCGTGGTGCTACCACTATATGGGAACGCTGGAACTCCATTCAGGAAAATGGGGATTTTGATGCATCCGGTATGAACTCTTTAAACCACTATTCCTACGGAACCATCGCAGATTTTCTCTATCGCAAGGTTGGTGGCATAGAATTGATAGAAGCAGGCTATAAAAAGGTTAGGATTCGACCTGTTTTAACGCAGGGTATGACCCAGGTAAAAATGTGTGTGGAAACGCCTTACGGAAAGTTGATGACTCGTGTGCAGTGTGCGGACGGACAGATCAGCGTGGATGTGGAGATTCCGGTCAATACCAGTGCTATCCTCTATCTGCCGGAAAAAGATGGATCGATCATATTAGAATCAGGAAAATATCATTATGCCTACGAAACGAATACGGATCTTTTAAAAGAGAAGTTGACCATGCAGTCATTTTTGCGGGATGTCCTGGCAAGAGATGGCGGCAGGGAGGCATTTGAAAAGGCAAGTAAAAATCCTTTGGATGATGGCATGCTTGCTTATTTATCAGGAAAAACTTTAGAAGAACTCGCGGCGATGATCCCGGGAGGAAAAGATATCATGCAGCAGGTTATCTGCACTTTGCAGTGATAGAAGCAGAACCGACTTTTTGCACAAATGTGTAAAGAGGTCGGTTCTTTTATTTTGTGGAGGCTATAGCACCCCATGATTTTCCTCGAAATCCCTGCGATACGCAGATGGCGTTTTTCCCGTATTTTTTTTGAATATATCAGAAAAGTGACTGGGAGATGAAAAACAAAGGTAGGAAGCAATCTCTGTAATACTATAGTCTGAGTATCGTAGTAGATTTCTAGCCCTGTTTATACGCTCCTCCGTAATATATTGCTTCAGCGTAATCCCTTCGGCTTGATGGAAGGAGCGAGATAAATGCTCTGTTGTGACACCGAGACGACGGGCAATATCGCATGTTTTGATTTCTCCATGAAGATGTTGATAGATGTATTCTTTGGTATTTTTGATGAGAGGATGGTACTGGTGTTCTTGGTGCTCTTTCATCAAATCACTTATTTTAATTAAGCCAGCATAGGCACACTGCAACAAGTCTGTATAATTAGTTGTTTCTTCGCACATCATAATGCAGACATCTGCGGCTGTAAGAACAAGTTCGTTATCTGCTAATCGATCTCTGACGGCCAGGTTAGACATAACAGATATTAGACATATAAACAGATTTTTTTTGGAGCGTAACTCATCAGCTGATAACTTGCCAGGGTGATAGTTATCAGTAACCGTACTTAAGGCGTCAATCATGTTGTCGATATCATTTCGTTTTAGACAATCGTATATCCAGTTTCCCCACTCCACGCTGTTGTGAAGATAGTTATTTTCTTGACGTTCAAATACAACTTTTTCATATCTTTTTTCAAATTCAGACTTATATTGCTGCAAGTAATGCTTGCTAAGTGTGATTTTCTCTTTTTTCATTTTTACCCCTTTTATTATCAAAAAAGTAATATCAGTATCAATTATATGATATTTCATATTCCATTTTCAAGTCATAATGTAGTCAGAA
>CAVIOJ010000004.1:0-8525 GCA_963644225.1 Lachnospiraceae bacterium
AATAACTAGTACAGCGGTAAATAAGTTTCTGGCTCAATTACGAAGAACGATTTTTTCTTATGCAAGGCGTAGCGGTGGCTACGGCGACTGACGACAACGCAGCAGATAAAAATCAAGCAAAGTGGGCTTAAAATCTAGAGTTCGCACAGCTCTCTCAATTTTTCCCTGTCCAAAATCTCGATTCCTTCCCCACTCATGCGTATTGCGCCGCTCTTTTTAAGGCCAGCTATCTCACGATGAAGCGAAGTTCTCGACACATTTAGTACAGATGCAAAAGTTGTGATGCTTCCCGGCAAAGGTATGATATCGGTCTCTAGCTGGCGACTCTGTTCCATGAGATAACAGGCGATTTTTGCCGCAATTCCCGAATGGGACAAGAGATTTACCTTCTGCTGCAGCATAAAAGTCATATTGGAAATCTCCTCGAGAAAATTCTCCAGGATTTTTTCATCTTTTGCAAACAATTCCATGAGCACAGCCTTTGGCAAGTAGATTACGTCCACATTTTCCATGGCAATTATGTCACAGGGATAGGCGTGAGCTCGGCAAAAAACTGCCGCCTGTCCCAAGAGATCGCCCGGTTTCTTTACAGCCATACCTATGGCATTTCCGTTGGACATGACTTTTTCCACACGAGCCCTTCCCGCCAAAATAATAGCAATCTCTTCCGCATTATCTTCTATCCGAAAAACTCGCTCGTTTCCGGAGAGATGGTTGATATGTACACTGGTATTTTCCTCCAATATAGAGATAAAATCCAAAGAGCAGCCTGCAAACAGGCCACAATTTTTAAGGGCTTCCCCTTCTTCTCGACTCAATTTTTTCATTTTTTCTCCATTTTTATATCAAAAGTGTATCCACAGATACAGTAAGTAATAACTAACCGCATTATACTCTAGGTTGGATAAACTAACAATAGTAAGGAGTATAAAACCATGAGACTTGGAATCGACGCTGGTACCTACAGCATTAAAATCGTCCTGATGGACCAGGATGAAATTGTAAAAAAAATAGAGCAGCCCCATCATAACCGGGTAAAAGAAGTGACATGTCAAATGCTAGAGAGTCTGTCTTTGCCTGGCGAGGTAGAAGTCTTGACAAGTGGTGCCATGAGCCATCTGCTGGGCCTTCCAAAAGAAGCCATCCTTCCTGAAAAAAAAGCCATGACCATCGGATTATCTGCCATGGACTGCGATTTTTCCAGCGCCATCTTTCTTGGTGCTGCAGGAACTTACTATGTGGAAAAAACTACCGCTAACCACATGGATATCCGCAAAAATTCCAACTGTTCTGCCGGAACGGGCGCCTTTTTCGAAGAACAGGTTACTCGTCTTGGTATGCCTCTTGAGCAGATCTCTTCCGTTGTAAAAGAAGCTACATCTATTCCTCAGATGGCGGGTCGATGCAGCGTTTTTTCAAAGACGGACATGATACACAAGATGCAGGAAGGCGTTTCTACTCCTGACATCTTACTTGGCCTTTGCTACGCCCTGGTCCGCAACTATAAATCCACCATTTTACACAATCAGCCGCCAAAGAAACCTGTCTATCTGGCGGGTGGAGTCATGAAAAATGCCGGTGTACTTTCCGCCCTAAAGGAGCTTTTATCCTTGGAAGATGGTGATTTTATCCTGGATGAAAACGCTGACTACATCTTGGCTTCTGGTCTGGCAAAATGCGCCTCATCCGCCATGCCTACAACTAGTCTTTTAGAAAACATAAAAAAAGACAGCATAGTTATCGACGAAAACTTCCTGCCGCCTCTTATGGATTTCATAAGGGAAGACGACAAGCCGGAATTTTCGACCGTAGAGCTAAATCCTGACGAAGACCACTACCTGGGCATTGACATCGGCTCTACTTCCATCAATTTGGTTCTTATCAACGAGAAAAAAGAAGTGGTCTACTATTCTTATGTAAAAACTTTGGGCCGCCCTTTGGATATCGTGGAGACAGAGATTGAAAAAATGAAAAAGCAGCTTGGCTCTGATTTTTCCTATAAAATCGCTGTCACCGGTTCTGGCCGCGAATACGTGGGAAAATCCATCGGTGCAGATTTGATCATCAATGAAATTTCTGCCCAGTGTGCTGGAGCTACTTTGCATCATCCAAATACAGATACCATCTTCGAAATCGGCGGTCAGGATTCCAAGTATATGAAGCTTGCTTCCGGAAAAATGACCTCTTTTGAGATGAACAAGGTCTGTGCCGCAGGAACTGGCGCCTTTTTGGAGGAAGAAATCAAGAAACTTGATCTTTCAATGGAAGACTTTATAAATCTTGCCCTCTCTGCCAAACACCCTTGTAGTCTGGGCAATCGCTGTACCGTATTTATTGAGTCCAGTGTACAAAAAGCCCTCTCTCAGGGATATGAACTCGCCGATGTCTGCGCAGGACTGGTCTATGCCATTGTATCTAACTACCTTTTCCGCGTGGTAAACAATCGCGCCATCGGTGAAAATATCGCTATCCAGGGTGGAATCGCCTACAACCAAGCAGTAGTCTGTGCTTTTCGAAGCATCACAAAAAAATCCATCCATGTCACATCTTATTTTGCCGTGACGGGAGCACTCGGAGCCGCTAGCTTACTACTCGGCAGGCAGGCCTTAGTCTTTAACAAGGAGAAAAATCAGGAGCTCAACCGACAGTTACTAGAGCGCAGCGAAAGCTCTTATCTAAAGGATTACAAGCCACCCGTTGCTGGCAGCACGAAAAAACGCATCGGTGTTCCGCGAGTTATCTTTTTACACAAGATGTTTCCTCTTTTTGCAACCATGTTTGATGCCTTAGGCTTCGATGTTGTTTTATCGCCACTTTCCGACCGGGAGATTGTGACAAAGGCACAAAATTACGCTACTGCCGAAGTGTGCTATCCAATCAAGCTCATCTACGGACACATTGCCTGGCTGCTAGAGCAAAACGTAGACTATATTATTTTGCCGCGACTCTATACCATCAAGCACGAAGGCTCAGTAGCCCGCAAAGACTATGCTTGTATGTATATGCAGACATCTCCGCTTCTTATGGAGGAAGCCTTTGGCCTAAAGGAACGAGGCGTCACTTTGCTCATGCCGGAACTCTCTTTACAATTCGGCAAAAAATTCATGGTGCAAAGCCTCCTTTCCATGAGCGATGCCCTAGGAGTAGCTAAACCTCGCATGCTGCCTGCAGCCGTAAAAGGCTTTGCCCACCTTGTAGCCCACAGCGAGCGATTAGAAGCCATCGGCAAAGAAAATCTTGATACCGACGAGCCTATTTTTGTCTTGGTATCGAGGGTTTACAATATCGCAGACCCAATACTTAATATGGGAATTGAAAAACATCTAAACGAATTGGGATGTCGTGTCATCCATTTAGAGCATTTAGAGGCTAGCTATATGAATGTAGAGCACGACTACAAAGACATGTATTGGCCTTTTGGACAGCACATTTTAACGGGTCTTAAGCTGATAAAAAATAACAAAAATCTCTATCCGATATACATCACCAACCACGGTTGTGGACCGGATACAGCCATACAGCACTTTTTTGACCATGAGATGGAAGGACGAGAATATCTCCAGCTTGAAGTGGATGAACACTCTTCTGCCGTGGGAGTAATCACCCGAATCGAGGCCTTCCTCTACTCATTGCAGCCGCAGGAAAAGTGTAAGCTTTCTACTTGTCCTGATACAAGCAAGAATTTTTCCGACACTGCTTTGCTGCCTGACTTAGGCATCTATACCGACATTTTAAAAAAGCATCTGCCGAAGGATTATGAAAATATCCTTGTTGCTAAGCCGCTAATGAGTCATAAAACTATCAACTACGCCATGAACAAGGAATACTTCTCTTTGTTGGTCTTTTTGGAGGAGCTCATAAATGTCATGGACTTTGAAAAGACTTACGACTTTTACTGCCCGATTGACGAAGGAAGCGAAGTCTTTGGCCAGTATGCCCTCTTAGCATTCCAGGAATTTTCCCGCTTGGGCTATCACGTCAACTTGCACACCTTCTTTATGGAAGATCTGATAAAAAGGGATGATATCGAAGAAATTTTTACCGAGATGATAGACGCCGAGACCAGTTCCTGGGAAAAAAGCTGCAATAACAAGGCCGAGTCGGCCAACTACATCCTTGGAGAGCCCCTGGCCGTAATCAAGGAAGCCGTCGGAGATAAAAGTATGCTTGGTATGTCGCGTCGCATGCCACTCTCGGAAGCCTGGCTTTTCCATATGAAGATGGTAGACCGGAAAAAGATTTACAAAAAAGAAATCGAAAAACTCACCGCAATTCACCGTGCGGTATTAAGTGAAAAAGAAACAAGCGGTCTCTATAGCGACTTAGATAAAATTGAAGACGCCTGCAGGGGACGACTTGATTTTTGCATAGGAAATTTTGCCAAGTATCGCTTTGGAAAACTCCTCTGCCTTGATCCATCTCTGGCAGAAAAAGTCTACATTATCCAGTCTGCAGAAGAAAATGCTGCCATCATCCTAAAGCAACTCTATGCGACTTATCGCGAAAAAATTGCTGTGGATTTTAGCAGCATTGACCTGGATTTTGAACATAAGATAACAGAAGCAGATTTATAATTTTTCTATAAGATTTCTTCTAAGGTTTTGGCTATGATCTGGATATTGATTGGTTTTGCAATATGACCATTCATTCCAGCATCCATAGCCGCCTTTTTATCTTCATCAAATGCATTGGCTGTCATGGCAACTATTGGAATAGAAGCTTTTTTCTCATCATCTAATTCACGGATCATTCTGGTCGCACCATAGCCATCTAGATTCGGCATCTGAATATCCATGAGAATCAAATCATATGCTCCATCCTCTGCATTTTTCAACTTGTCCACACAAATCGCTCCATCCTCTGCCAGGTCTACTTGAGCCCCAGCCTCAGTTAATATAGCGATGGCGATTTCGGCGTTTAGTTCATTGTCCTCTGCCAAAAGAATCTTGATTCCAGATAGATCCATCTTGACCTGATTTTTCTCTTGTACTGCCTGTAGGGCTTCCTCCTGATTTTCTACCAGGCGAAGCTGCAATGTCACGGTAAAAGTACTTCCCTTTCCAAGCTCGCTTTCCACTTCCACATGACCATCCATCAGATCCACCAATTTCTTTACGATAGACATGCCAAGTCCCGTACCCATAACCTGGCTTTCTGTCGTGTTTTTCTCCCTGGTAAAGGACTCAAAGATCTCATCCAAAAAATCCTCACTCATACCGATCCCGTTGTCACTTACCTGGTATACAAAAGTTCCAAAGCCCTCTTTTTCGCAAGCTTCTTCCCATATACTTACAGAAATATCTCCGCCTTCAGGGGTATATTTTACCGCGTTAGATAAGAGGTTCGACATAATCTCAAGCATCTTTTGTCCATCGCCATAGACAAATCGATGCGAAAGGCGGACATCCTTGGTAAGGTGCTGTTTTTTCTTGGCTATATCATTTTCAAAGAGAACAAAAAGTTTTGAAACAGACAAATCCACCACTGCTTCATCTAAGGTCTCCTTGCCGCTGTCGATTCTGGCCACTTCCAAGACATTATTAATCAGGTTCAAAAGATACTGGCCTGACTCCTCGATTTTACCCAGATGATCCTGCAAAAGTTCCGGCTGATCTAATTCTTTTTCCATAAGGTCTGAAAATCCCAAAATGGCATTCATCGGTGTGCGAATATCATGGGACATATTGAATAAAAATGCTGATTTTGCCCGGTTTGACGACTCCGCCTGCTCCCGCAATTGCTCTTTTTCCCTGACTTCTCTCGTCTTATGACTGATACTTTTTACGAGGAAGGATATAATTGCTGCAACGATTAAAACCAGGATAATGGTGATTTCAAGTAAATTGTCCTTGATGTAATCTAAAGCGCCATAGGAATAGAAACTGGCAATATAGCGATACGAATAATCTATACCGTAAGATGTACCAAGCACCTTGATAGCACGATTCAAAAGAAGCAAAAGATCGCTATTTCCCTCTTTTACACCAAAGCATTTGCCCGTGGATGCACTAAGCTGTACATAAGTCAGACCATCATAATCCTCGTTGGCTGTCACATACTGCACTCTCATGGTATCCATGATGGTGCCATCCGCTTCTCCATCCAATATTGCCTGCAGACATTTATCTATATCCGAATAATATAATATCTCTGCATCGGGATAGACTTCCTTTGTATACTCAATCTGCAGCGAATTGTTTTCATTGACCGCAATCTTTCCTATGTCCTTCTTCTGACTGGCAGATTTGTAAAAGAGAGTTCCGCTGTCCGAAACAACCTGAGAAGAAGCACGAATCCCTTCCTGCTCCAACTGCCAGAAATTGTCTGTCACAGGAAAAGCAATATCAATTTCATCGCTTTTTAACGCCTCCGTCATTTCCTCTACGGAATCATAAGCCACATAGGAAAACTCAGGTAAATCTTCTATTTCGAGTGCCGAAAAAGCATTGGTGAGAGCATCTGTCACAAGGCCCGTCACTTCTCCATCTTCCCCTTTATCTGAGTAAGGTAGATAATCGTCCAAATAACCGACTGTAACTTTCTTATGATTTTTCAGCCACTTCTTTTCCCCCGAAGTAAGGTCTTTACCGGATAGAGCGGAACCATAGTTTTTATAAGTCAAGCTCTGCAAAATATAAGGATCTACGGAAATCATGGTATCGAGCGCTTCATTTAGCTCTACTAGCAAGTCACTTCTCGTCTTACTGACAGCAAGATAATACGACTCCTCTCCCACCTTGGCCACTTCACGAATCTCGTCTTCGACCATGGCATTATCCAAAGTCGTCGTCTTTAAATCTATCTCGCCACTTGCTAGAGCGGCATCTCTAGCTTCAAAACTATCATAGTAAACCGCCGTGATATCGAGTCCACTCTCCGAAATCCACTGTCTCGTGTAATCAGACATCAGATTGTTATTGATCAGACCAACCTTTTTCCCATTCATACTAGAGAGGTTTGCAGCAGAGATACTGTCATCTCCGGTCCGTTTGCAGAGATAATAGTTCTCCACACCCATCTCGGAATCTGGAAAAAACATGGTATTACTTCGCTCATCAGTAATAGATACTCCAGCCAAAAAATCTATCTCTCCCTTTTCTAGCATCTCATAGAGTTCTGACCAGTTTCCATATACGTATTGGTAATTCCATGAAGTATAATCCGCTATGCTTTGCAAGTAGTCATAACTGTAACCGCTTTTTTTCTCATCGTCGGACATTCCTTCCTGAAACATGTCGCTTTGATACCAGCCCACTCGCACAACTTTTGCTTTCTGCTCTGCCGCCTGGCTAATGGATGGTAGCAAAAAAGAAGCCAGCATGACACAAGCCACAAGCAAACTTCCCTTTTTTATTCTTTTCCTTTTTTGCCTACCGCAAAAAATTTCATTCCATATTTTTTTCATATGATCACCGCCGTCAATGATAAAAAATGCAACCACGAAAAAAGCCTAAAATTACTTGATTTCAAGCACTAAAGGAGTATGATCCTGTCTCTCCCCTGAATCCAGCATCTCGGATCTTCTCACTTGCTCCTTGATGCTCTCACTAACTAAAAAGTAGTCGATTCTCCATCCAGAATTGTTGATCTTGCTGGTTTTTATCCGCTGAGCCCACCAGGAATATACACTATCGACATCTCCATGAAGGAAACGGAAAGAGTCCACAAATCCCTTGGCCAAGAGATTGGAAAATCCCTCTCTCTCCTGGTCAGTAAATCCTGCTGACATGTGATTTGAGTCTGGATTTGCCAAATCAATCTCCCGATGCGCCACATTGAAATCTCCGCAGGCAATCACAGGTTTTTTGGCATCCAGCTGGCTGAGATAGTCCGCATAAAGTCGATCCCAGACCTGACGCTGCTCTAGCCTTTTTAACCCGTCTCCCGCATTTGGAGTATAGACATTGACAAAGTAGAATTGGCCAAAATCCAGGGTCAAAAGGCGACCCTCATCGTCCATGGTATCCGGCGCCCCGATGCGAGGAATACTAACCTCCGGCTGCAAGTTCTTTTTATATAACACCATAGTTCCGGCATATCCTTTTTTTGCCGGTGGATTGGAACTGACGTAGGCATAGTCATAATCTGGAAAATAAGATGTCAAAGCCTCCTGCTGCTTGGCATTCATACCTGCTGCCGGCAGCTTTGTCTCCTGAATGGCCACTACATCTGGATCTTCCTGCTGTATTGTATCAAGCACTTTCCTGGAAAGCACTGCCCTGGCGGAATCCGAAGTGAGGGCTGCATTTAAAGAATCAATATTCCAAGATATAAATTTCATGGCGTTTCCTTTCTAGTCGCTTTCTATTAAAGTTATTTTATCATAACTGCACAGCTAAAATAACGAACTTATACACTTGTCTTATTTAGATTTTCTACATCTATAAAAATTACGCATAATGTGGTAAAATAACTTCTGTATGCAACTATAAAATTTCGTAAATTAAACTAATTTTTTATAATAGAGGATATCTTATGAAAACGAAAATTTTAAATCTGATAAATTATGGTGGGCTGGATAAAGA
>CAVIOJ010000005.1:0-4204 GCA_963644225.1 Lachnospiraceae bacterium
TTGCCAAGATATCTCAGGTTGTTATTGACTCTTCCAAGGATGGATATCCAGAACTTGAGTAAAAGCAGGACTTCATCTTGCGTGTTCTTACCCAGGAAGAAGAAAAATTTGCCAAGACTATTGATTCTGGACTCGCAATTCTTGCTGAGATGGAAGAAAAAATGGTTGCTGCTGGCAAAAAAGAACTTTCCGGAGAAGATACATTTAAACTTTATGATACATACGGATTCCCAGTTGATTTGACAGCTGAGATTCTCGAGGAAAAAGGCTTTGGTTATGACGAGGCTGGCTTCAATGCCTGCATGCAAAAGCAGCGTGAAAAGGCCAGAGGAGCCCGCAAAGAGACCAACTACATGGGCGCAGATGCCAATGTATACAATGATATCGATTCTACAATCACAACTACTTTCGATGGATATGACAAGTTAGAATTAGAGGATAAGATAGCATTTGTTACCACAGAGGACGAAGTGGTAGAGGCCCTTGCAGAAGGCGACAAAGGTTCTGTTATTGTGGAGACAACTCCATTCTATGCAACCATGGGTGGTCAGCAGGGAGACAAGGGTATCATTACAACTGCAGATGGCAAATTTGTAGTAGAGGATACTGTAAAAATTGTCGGAAATCGTGTAGCCCACATTGGATATGTAAAAGAGGGTGTATTGAAAGCAGGAGATATGGCAAAACTTTCTGTGGATGCCAAACTGCGCGCCAAGACCTGTAAAAACCACAGTGCTACTCACCTTCTTCAGAAAGCCCTTCGTGAAGTCTTAGGAACACATGTTGAGCAGGCTGGTTCTTACCAGGATACAGAACGTACCAGATTTGATTTTTCTCACTTTGAAGCAATGACTGCTGAGGAACTTCAAAAAGTAGAAGATATGGTCAATGAGAAGATTGCAGAAGGTATCGACGTAGTTACAGATGTCATGACTGTAGATGAAGCCCGTGCTACTGGAGCTATGGCCTTGTTTGGCGAAAAATATGGTGAAAAAGTTCGCGTGGTTTCCATGGGAGATTTTTCAAAGGAATTCTGCGGTGGTACTCATGTAAAGAATACTGCTGACATCGCTTCTTTTAAAATTTTATCTGAAAATGGTGTTGCTGCTGGTGTGCGTAGAATTGAAGCCCTGACAGGTGACAATGTTTTAAATTACTATAAAAATTTGGAGTCTGAATTAAATCAGGCCGCAAAGGCAGCAAAGACAAGCCCAGCAAAATTGGCAGAAAAGATTGCTTCAATGCAGGACGAAATTAAGACTTTGAAGTCAGAAAATGAATCCTTAAAGAGCAAAGCTGCAAAGGATGCCATGGGAGATGTAATGGATGCTGTTGTTGAGGTTTCTGGTGTGAAATTACTTGCAACAAGCGTTCCTGGTGTTGATATGAATGGCCTGAGAGAATTGGGCGATGATTTGAAAAATAAAATTTCAGATGGCGTAATTGTTTTGGCTTCTGAGTGCGATGGCAAGGTAAATCTTGTAGCGATGGCTACAGATTCTGCTATGTCAAAAGGAGCACATGCGGGAAATCTGATCAAGTCTATAGCAGGCCTTGTCGGCGGTGGCGGCGGTGGTCGTCCAAACATGGCACAGGCTGGTGGTAAGAATCCAGCTGGTATCCCAGATGCAATTGCTGCTGCGGCAGATGCTCTGTCTGGTCAGCTTTCATAAAAAAGGCAAAGAAAAGTGTTGACGTGGCCGTGTTTTGTGATATAATATTTCACTGTGCAGAGATATTTACCCAAACAGTTGAATATGCACAATACCCAACTGGAGGGAGGTTAGGTGTAGACTATGTCAAGTGTAATAGTTAAAGAGAACGAATCTTTAGATAGCGCATTACGTAGATTTAAGCGCAACTGTGCTAAGGCAGGAATCCAGCAGGAGATTCGCAAGCGCGAGCACTATGAAAAGCCAAGCGTTAAGCGTAAGAAAAAGTCTGAAGCTGCTAGAAAACGTAAGTACAACTAATAGATTGCGTTATGTAAGAGATGTGATGTGAGTCGCATCTCTTTTTTATAGGTAAGAAAATATTTGGCAAAGATAGTTGGATCTTTACCGGGATTTTGATTTTTGATAGATTTAAATACTTTGCGAGGATGCGTTATTTTAGAAGAGAGGAAGATGATATGGCAGTTGAAGTAAATGATTTTTTGAAAAGCTTAGTAGACCAGGAGAGAGCAGCCGTCGTTGTGTGCAATTTGGATCATGAGATTGTCTACATGAACCGTGCGGCAGAACAAAACTATGAGAAATGGGGCGGAGCATCTTTGCTTGGAAAATGTCTTTTGAATTGCCATAATGAAGCTTCTCGCAAGCATATTCAGGAAGTTATTGATTTATTTTTAGAAGATGAAAGCCACAATATAGTTTATACATCTTATATTGAAAAGCAAAACAAAGATATATACATGGTAGCCCTTCGAAAAGAGGGAAAACTCATCGGCTACTATGAAAAACATGAGTATAGAACAAAAGAAACGGCAGAATTTTATCAGGAAATTACAGGTACTTATATCAGATAGTGGAGGAGAGAAACTTGGCTAATTTAAAGCAGGAAATTGAAAAGAGAAGAACGTTTGCAATCATTTCCCATCCGGATGCCGGAAAGACTACCTTGACGGAGAAGTTTTTGCTCTATGGCGGAGCAATCAATTTGGCTGGATCTGTAAAGGGAAAAGCTACTGCAAGACATGCGGTTTCTGACTGGATGGAGATTGAGAAGGAAAGAGGTATTTCAGTTACATCTTCAGTTTTACAATTTTCCTATAATGGTTGCTGTATTAATATTTTGGACACCCCGGGACATCAGGACTTCTCGGAGGATACATACAGAACTCTTATGGCTGCGGATTCAGCAGTGATGGTAATCGATGCATCAAAAGGTGTTGAGGCCCAGACCAGAAAATTGTTTAAAGTCTGTGTTATGCGCCATATACCTATTTTTACATTTATTAATAAAATGGACCGAGATGCAAATGATACATTTGAACTCTTAGATGATATTGAAAAAGAACTCGGAATCGCTACTTGTCCTATCAACTGGCCTATCGGATCTGGAAAGAATTTCAAAGGAGTCTATGACAGGAATACCAAGAGTGTTATGACTTTTGCGGACACTTTAAAGGGAACAAAAGAGGGAACAGAAAAGATCATTTCCATCGACGATGATGCCCTTGTTGCGGAAATTGGGGAGGACTATAAGCAGACTCTTTTGGATGAAATAGAACTTTTAGATGGAGCCAGCGCAGAGTTTGATATGGACCTTGTTTCAAAGGGTGAATTATCACCGGTCTTCTTTGGATCTGCCCTTACCAATTTTGGCGTTGAGACGTTTTTACAGCATTTCCTTGAAATGACCACATCTCCACTTCCACGTATGTCGGATGCTGGTGTGATTGATCCATTTTCTGAGGATTTCTCTGCATTTGTATTTAAAATTCAGGCAAATATGAACAAGGCTCACAGGGACCGTGTGGCATTTATGCGTATCTGTTCGGGAGAATTTGATGCGGGAATGGAAGTCTTTCATGTGCAGGGCAATAAGACTATGAAATTGTCTCAGCCACAGCAGCTTATGGCCCAGGAGAGAAAGATTGTAGACAAGGCCTATGCAGGAGATATCATAGGAGTCTTTGATCCGGGTATTTTTTCTATTGGAGATACTATCGTTGGTGGAAAAAATCATTTCGCCTTTGAGGGAATCCCTACTTTTGCGCCGGAACATTTTGCCAGAGTGCGTCAGGTCGACACCATGAAGCGTAAGCAGTTTATGAAGGGAATCAGCCAGATTGCCCAGGAGGGAGCTATCCAGATTTTCCAGGAATACAATACTGGTATGGAAGAAATCATTGTGGGCGTTGTAGGTGTCTTGCAGTTTGATGTGTTAAAATATCGCCTGAATAACGAGTACAATGTAGAGATTCGTATGGAAAATCTTCCTTATGAACATATTCGTTGGATCGAAAATGAGGATATCGATTTGGACAAGATTTCCGGAACTTCGGATATGAAAAAAATCAAAGATTTAAAGGGCAGACCGCTTCTTTTGTTTGTAAACAGCTGGTCTGTTGGTATGACTTTGGATAGAAATGAAGGTCTTATTTTGTCGGAATTTGGTAAAAATTAGTGTGCCGGATTTGGCATATTTAAAATTCTTGACATAGAATAGAAGATTTTAATATAATGAGGCAGTAGCAGTT
>CAVIOJ010000006.1:0-3518 GCA_963644225.1 Lachnospiraceae bacterium
AGCCGAAAACGATACCAACAAATTAGCAATTTGAGCCGAGTTCACCAAGCAGGAGGGCAAGGCCCACACCCCAGACGCCAGGAGGCATGACTCACACACTCTGGAGGCCAAGAGGTGGAGCCCAGATAAAACGAGCGCCGGGAGGGCACAGCCCACACCCCGGAGGCCAAGAGGTGAAGCCCCGATAAAACAGACGCCGGAGGGCACAGCCCACACCCCGGAGCCAAGAGGTGGAGACCAGGCAAAACAGACGTCGGGAGGGCAAGGCCCGCAGCCGAAAAGTATGGGAGTGCAAGCCCAAGGTTACAGCAGATTTGGACGCAAATATGGAATGGAAAAATACAAATAGGAGGCCCTATGGATACGATTGATATACTTTGGTTTTCGCTGACACAGAGTCAGTTTTTGACAGTGCTTACTGCCGTGCAGTTGGCTGGTATTTTTGTGCCGATGATTAGTATCATTGTGATTTTACAGAAGGAGCAGAGCAGGGGAGCTACTTATCTGATGCTTGCAAATGCAGCCTGCTGTATTATCAACTGCGCCTATCTTATGATTTTAGAGATGGAAAATCAGGAGGCCATCACTACTTCCTATCGATTGGAGTATGTGGGAATTTCCTTCTTTTTCTTCTTCTTTATACTTTTTATGATGGAATACCAGCATATGCGCTTTTCCAACATAGTATCCGTGGTATGGCCTTTGTTTGAAATCATAGAGATTCCACAGATGTGGATTCACAGTGCGGTATCTACCGCGACTTCAGAGGAGACAACGGAAAAAGTCACAGAGATTGCATCAGCCGCTTCTCAAGCAGCCAGCCAGGTTGCAGATGGAGATAGTAATCTTTCAAATGCAGCCAGTCAGGTGGCAGATGCGGCCAATCAGGTGGCTAATGCTGCGGGCTCAGGCAGTGCCGCAGATGCGGCCGGTAATGCGGCTTCTACATTCGGAGATTTCGGTCAAAAATGGATGGGAGATGTGAGCGTTTCCCTGGATGAAAAGCTGGGTATGTATCGGGTAAATATGGATGGTGCCCTCTATCGTATTCGATTTGGCATCATTGCTGGAATGCTGTTTATTTTACTGGTTTATACACTGATACGATTCGTTCGCATGAAAAATAAGACGGAGCGCCACAACCTGATTCATTTGATGATTGCCCAGGGATTTTTGCTTGCTATTTTGACAATATCACAGGTCGCTGAATTGTCCTTTGATATCATTCCGATTGCCTGTTCTGTAGTGGTTTGTGCCATGACCCTTAGTGTTATGGTGGGAGAATTCTTTACTGTTACGGATCAGGGACGAAATTGGGTCTTTGAGCATACAAGTGATTTGTTCTTGATTGCGGACGACAATTACGGATATTTGGATGCTAACCGCTATGCCAAAAAACTTTTCCCGGAACTTCGCTTTTATCACAAGAACCAGATTATGTCAGAACGCATTTTAGAGCTTTTTAAAAATAAGACGGAAGATGTGGAAATCGACGGACATTTTTATAGACAAAGTTTGGCAACTCTGTATCAAAATGAAAAGAAAAAGAAAAAAGTGGCGGGATACAGTTTGATTTTGACAGATATCACGGATCAACTTCGTCTGGTAGATGAGGCCAATGCCGCCAACGAAGCCAAGTCAGCTTTCCTTTCCAATATGTCTCACGAGATTCGAACTCCTATGAATGCCATCGTTGGTATGACAGAAATCATGCTTCGTGAGGACCTAAACAGCCAACAGAAGGAATATTTATCAAACATCAAAGTATCCGGCGATGCTTTGCTTGGCATTATCAATGATATCCTGGATTTTTCAAAAATCGAATCTGGAAAGATGGAACTCATCGAGGACGACTACACTGTGCTTTCTACATTCCACGACCTAAAGGTGATGTTTACTACCATTATTGGGGCAAGGGATATTGATCTTATTTTTGATATCGACAAAAAAATGCCTGCCATGTTGCATGGTGATGCCAAGAGGGTGCGCCAGATCATCATCAATTTGGTCAACAATGCTATCAAGTTTACGGAAAAAGGAAGTATTACCTTGCGTGTTTCCGTGGCTGAAAAAATGGACGACCAGGTTCGCCTGGAAGTTGCAGTCACTGATACCGGCTCCGGTATAAAGGAGGAGGATTTAAACAAACTTTTCCAGTCATTCTCACAGGTGGACAGCCACAAGAATCATTCCAAGGAGGGAACGGGACTTGGACTTGCTATCTGCAAGCAATTAGTTACCATGATGGGTGGAAAAATCGGAGTCACAAGTACTTACGGCGAGGGCTCTACCTTCTATTTTGATATCATACAGACCATTGCTTCTGATCAGATTATCGGAGAGACCAGTATCGATAGCTATGTTTCCGAAGATTCGACAACTTTAAATTTCACGGCTCCAGATGCCCACATTTTGATCGTAGATGACAATGCCATGAATCTAAAGGTGGCAAATGGTCTCCTAG
This sequence comes from Lachnospiraceae bacterium, assembly GCA_963644225.1. Lineage (GTDB taxonomy): Bacteria > Bacillota > Clostridia > Lachnospirales > Lachnospiraceae > Pararoseburia. The sequence goes on from CAVIOJ010000006.1 coordinate 2,465, forward strand.
AACCTTTGCATATGCAGATTGATACGGCAGAAAATGGAAAAGAGGCTTTGGATAAGATAGAGACGAATGACTACGACATTGTCTTTATGGACCACATGATGCCTGTGATGGATGGAGTGGAAGCTACAAAAATTTTGCGAAGCAGGGAAGAGGCTGGCACTCATCAAATCGTTATCGCCCTCACGGCGGATGCAGTTGCTGGTGCAAAGGAGTCCTTCTTGGCAGCTGGCATGGATGATTTCGTTGCAAAACCGATAGAAATCAAGGATATCTGTGGCAAGTTAAAGACCTATTTGCCTGATGATAAGATTCTTCTTTTAGATGAGGATGAACTATCAAAATTAGAAAGCGAAGAGTCGGAAGAAATTCCTGTAATTTTAGGACTTGATGTGGAAGCGGGCATTCGCTATTCCGGAAGCCAAAAGCTCTTTATAAGTCTGTTGGGAGATTATTATAAACTCATAGATACCAAGACGAAAAAGATTTCCCAGTGTTTATCAGATGGCATGATTCGGGATTTGACCATAGAGGTTCATGCCTTAAAAAATACCTCTCGTATGATTGGAGCCCTAAAACTTTCTGATATGTTTAAAGAATTAGAAGATTTGGGAAATGCCGAAGACCTAAAAGCACTTGAAGAAAAGGTGCCTAAAGTATTAGAATTGTACCAAAGTTACAAGCCGATTTTAAAGCCGTATGGTACTGTGGATGATGCCTTGCGAAAGGATGTCAGCTTAGAATACATCAAGGGTCTCTTAGAGACTATGTCCCAGGCTATGGACGGTTTTGATTTGGATGGCGTGGATGCGGCCATGAAGGAACTCGAGGATTGTCGTCTCCCAGAGTCCATATCAGATGACATGGATGCCCTTCGCGCAGCAGTTGCTGATGTGGCTATGGAAGAAGTGATGCGCTTGTGCCAGGTTATGATGGATGCCATTTGATGCCATCGCTTTAGTACATCGTTTCTTAAATGACTGTCGTAAAAATTTACATAAAAAGAAAAAGAGAGTGACTTATGAAAGAAAATTGCACTATACTTATGATTTCAAAA
>CAVIOJ010000007.1:0-9908 GCA_963644225.1 Lachnospiraceae bacterium
GTCTTATATAGTATTTACAGTAAAATGATTGGATTTATTTATCCACAGAGATGCCCGGGCTGCAATGAGATTTTATATCCTAATGAAAAGAAAGCAGGCTTTTGCAAAAAATGCCAGAATGAATTGAAAAAGATTGGGGACTCGGGCTGTGCAAAATGTGGCAAACTTTTGGAAAATCCGCAGGAAGTACTATGCGGCGACTGCAGGAAGAAAAAACATGTCTTCCTCTGGAATAAAGCGGTATATGCTTATGTGGGCCCTATGAAACTGGCTATGTATCGCTTTAAATATAGTAATTGCAGGAGTTATAAGCGCAGCTTTGCAAAAGATGCCATGGAAGCTTATGGTGATATTTTAAGGAATTTAGAATTAGATGCCATCGTTCCGGTTCCTATGTATAGGCATAAGGAGCGCAAGCGAGGCTATAACCAGGCAACTGTTTTTGCTAAGGAAGTATCCAGGCGGCTTGAGGTTCCATTGTATGCAGATTTTGTGACGCGTACAAAAAATACTGTACCCCAGAAAAATTTGAATGATTTGGGACGAAAAAAGAATTTGGAAAATGCTTTTAAAATCAGAAAAAGAGGTGTAAAATTAAAGAAAATTCTGTTAATTGATGATATTTATACGACAGGTGCTACCTTAGATGGGGTGACAGAGATTTTATATGCAGCAGGGGCGGATGAAGTCTATTGCCTGACGGTATGTGCTGGTCGTGACTCTTGAATTTGGAGGGAAAGATGGAAGTTAAAAATTGTAAACAATGCGGCAGACTGTTTAACTATATTAGTGGACCATTTATGTGTCCGGCCTGTAAGTCGGCCTTAGAGGACAAGTTTAACCAGGTAAAAGAATATGTTAGGGACAATCCGGGAGCCACCTTGCAGATGGTTTCCGATGAGAATGAAGTTACTGTTCAGCAGATTCGTCAGTGGATACGAGAGGAACGCTTGGAATTTTCATCGGATTCACCAGTGGGAATCGAGTGCGAATGCTGTGGCGTGTCGATTCGAACGGGCCGTTTTTGCGATGCCTGCAAGAACCGAATGCACGGTGATTTTTCCAAGGCCATAGCCAAGCCTCAGGCGGCAGAACCAGCAAAAATAAAACGTGATGAGAAAAACGCTATGAGATTTTTACAAAAATAAGTAATTCCCCATGGAATAGGTTCCATGGGGTTTCTTTTTGTGATATAATTGCCCTAACTGTGATATTAGGAGGAGTCTGCATGCTGAACGAAAAACGTGTCTTGCATATGACCAAAATGGCTATGCTTGAAGACGAACAGTCGCGTCTGTTGCGTCCGGCTATACGCTATCACAAAAAAGACTATGTATCACTGTGTACCATCGGCGGATTTTTCGTGGGAAGTATCCTGTACGCCGCTTTGTATGTGGGAGTTCTTATGGTTCTTGCCAGCACGGTGTTTGTCAATATTAGTTTGATTTTGATTATCCTCGTTATACTTCTGGGGATACTTCTGTATGCTGTTTTTTTATATTTTTATCTGGGAGCAGTTCGTGCCCATGCCAAAAAGCAATATGAAAAAGGACACAAAATTGTCAAAGTATTGCGCAAAGATTACATGGAATTACAGCAGATGTACGTTGAGGAAGAGGAATCAAGGATACCAGGAGGGATGGATTCGCTATGACTTTTTTCATACAGTTAAGAACCAGAGTTCGACATTTTATCGCCTCCAATGAGGAATTGGTTCTTCGCATATTACGTTTTCTTTTGGTCCTCGTGGCCATGATTATCATGAACCATAGCTTTGGCTACCAGAGGTTGTTAAATCATTGGTGGGTATCCATTGGTATTGCTGTTCTTAGCTTTTTTATTCCTTTGGCTGGCTCTACCTTTGTTGTGCTTTTTGTGGGCCTTATGCATTTGATGACATTATCTTCTGGTGTGGCGGTTGTCGCGCTGATTCTGATCGCCGTCTCATACGCCTTGGCCGCCTATTTTCATGCGGATGACAGTTACGATTTGATTTTTGTCCCAGCCTGCAGATATCTGAGGGTTCCTTTCTTGGTTCCGCTGGAGTCGGCGCTTCTTCGCAGCGCGCATGAACTGCCGCTTGTTATCTGTGGTACGATTTTTTCTTACTACTTGAAAGTGGTTACTGAGAATTCTGCAGCATTTTTGGATACCAGCGTAGATTTTAGCGTTAGCGATATGATTCAAAATCAGATTCTCGGTGACGGTATGTTTTATATCTACCTGTTGGCTATGACGGCACTTTTTTTGGTTATTTACAACGTCAGAACAAAAGGCATAGAGCATGCCTGGCTTATAGCCGTGATTTCAGGCGTTTTGACAGAATTTTTGATTATGCTTGGAGGAACCCTTTTCTTGGGTGACAAAAGCGATATCCCACTTTTGATTGTGGGCAATGTCGTGACAATACTAGTTGGCCTTTTGCTTGTGTTTTTTGCAAGAGGATTCGACTATTCCAGAACTGAACACGTACAGTTTGAGGATGACGAGTATTATTACTACGTTACAGCTGTTCCGAAGATGCACATTCCGGAACAGGAAAAAGAAGTGAAACGAATTACATCATAAAAAGAAAGGAGTGAAAAATGGGAAGAATCCTAAATAGCCTGGATGCTTTTTTGGGCGATTACTTTGGAATCAATATACCGGATGTCCAGATTACCGATGTGATCGAGATTATCATCATTGCTTTCTTCATTTATCATCTCCTTGTCTGGGTACAGCACACCAGAACCTGGATGCTTTTCCGTGGACTTTTGGTTGTGGTTATGTTTTTTGTTGTGGCTGCCTTGTTCCAGATGAGTACTATCCTTTGGTTGGGACAAAAGCTTCTCAATGTCGCTTTGATTATGGTGATCGTAGTGTTTCAGCCGGAACTGCGAAAAGCCTTGGAGAATCTCGGCAGCAGGAAACTTTTCAATTTCCTCAAAAACTTCGGTATAGGCAGGACTATCACCAAGAGGTATGAAGACCGTACCATGAACGATATGGTGATGGCGTGTTTTGAGATGGGTGCGGTAAAAACTGGCGCCTTGATAGTGATTGAAAATCAGATGCAGCTTGATGACGTGGAGCGTACAGGAATTCCGCTTGATGCCATTTTGACCAGACAGCTTCTGATCAATATATTTGAAAAAAATACTCCTCTTCATGACGGGGCGATTGTAGTGCGAGGCGACAGAGTGGTAGCTGCAACATGTTATCTGCCTCTATCTGAAAATATGAATCTGAGCAAATCCTTGGGAACCAGACATCGTGCGGCCCTTGGAATCAGTGAGATTTGTGATGCCCTCACCATTGTAGTCTCTGAGGAGACAGGACGAGTATCCATTGCTTACAATGGACAGCTTCAGGAAAATGTTACAGATGACCAGCTAAAAGAAGCCTTGGTTCGCCTGCAAAATATCGAAGAAGAGGATGGCATTTCACAGACAAAAGAGGAGGTAAATCAATGAATCAAAGTATAACCTCCAAAATTAAACGTATGTTTACCAACAACTGGTCGCTAAAACTTTTGGCTATCTTTTTCTCAGTGCTTTTGTGGCTGACGGTTGTCAATGTGGATGATCCGACACAGACCAGGACCTTTACCACCAATGTGGATTTAGTCAATACAGAAAGCCTGACGGACAATGGAAAGTACTACGAAATTCCTGAGGGAAGCAATACGGTCAGTTTCCGTGTTACCGCCAAGAGATCTGTTATGGAAAAACTCAGCGGCAGTGATTTTACTGCTACAGCAGATTTAAACTATCTAGAAGATGATGGCCGTGTTCCGGTTACAATTGTTGCCAACAGTGGCAGCGGCGGAATCACTATTTCTTCCAAGCAGCAGTTCATCCAGCTGGTGGTTGGTGATCAGATGACTGTAAAACACGATATCACGGTTGAAACTACGGGTGATCCCGCAGATGGATGCAAGGTTTCTGAGACAAAAGCCAATCCGGCAAGCGTTTCCATATCCGGCCCGGATGATGTGATAAAAAAAGTCGCAAAAGTTGTGGCCTATGCGGATGTGGAAGGAGCCAATGAGAATCTTAGCTGTAATGCCACATTGCATTTCCTAGACCAGGCGGGCAATGAAATTGATCAGAGCCGTATCAGCACAGACCAGGATGCAATTACAGTCGATGTTACTATTTCGCATGTAAAGAGTGTACCAGTTCAGGTGGAGACGTCTGGCAGTCTTGCCGATGGCCTGACTTTGGAGAGCATTGTCGTCAATCCGTCTACAGTAGACATTACCGGGAACGCAGATGTGATCAATGAAATCACAGAGATTGTGGTAGATGACAATGTGGTGAATTTATCAAGGGTTACCGAGAATTTTACTACCACCGTGGATCTAAACTCTTATCTTCCTGATGGGGTAAAAATCGATGGGGACAGTGCCCAGGCAACCATTACAGTGACAGTGGCTTCAGCACAGACAACTACGATAAATGTGCCGACGGCCAACCTTACCATTCGAAACCTGCCTTCGGGATACAAGGCAAGCTTTTTGCAGACTACTGTGGCAGTCAAGATTTCCGGCTCCAAGGAGGATCTGGCATCACTTGATGAAGACAGTATTTCTGGATATGTGGATGGAGATGGTTTGACAGCTGGAAGCCATTCGGTTACGGTTGTTTTGATTCTTGATGATGGACTGAGTGCATCATCTGCTACGACAAATATTACTGTGACTACAGAATAAAGGAGTTAAATATTATGGGAAGACTATTTGGAACAGACGGCGTGCGAGGCGTCGCAGGAGCTGAGCTTACAACGGGACTCGCTACGCAGTTAGGACAGGCGGGAGCTTACGTGCTTACAAAGGAAAAAGCTCATCAGGCTACCATCATTGTAGGATGCGATACTCGTATTTCAGGTGGTATGTTAGCGAGTGCTTTGATGGCAGGTATTTGTTCTGTGGGAGCAAATGCTATTTACGTGGGAGTTATGCCTACACCAGCCATTGCATATTTGACAAGAAAACATAAAGTAGATGCCGGTGTTGTGATTTCTGCATCGCACAATCCGATGGAGTTCAATGGTATCAAGTTTTTCAACGGAGATGGCTACAAGTTGTCAGATGCCTTGGAGGACGAAATCGAGGCCCTCATTAAAAATGATATGAAAGATATCACTCTTCCGATTGGTTCTGGCGTTGGACGCATCGAGTATCGTTTCGATATGATGCGTGAATACGTGGAGTTCATGAAAAAGACAGTTCCGGTTGATTTGAGCGGAATGAAGATTGTTATCGACTGTGCAGAGGGAGCTTCTTACCAGACTTCAGTTGCAACATTAAAGGAATTAGGTGCGGATTTGATTGCAATTCACACGAGTCCAGACGGAACCAATATCAATGCCAACTGTGGCTCTACTCATATGGAGGAATTACAGGCCAGAGTAGTGTACGAAAAGGCGGCTTTAGGACTTGCTTTTGACGGAGATGCAGACCGCATGCTTGCCGTTGATGAAAATGGCAAGATGGTAGATGGCGATGAGATTATGGCAATCTGTGCCAACTACATGAAGGAAAAAGGAAAACTCAAAAAGGATACTGTTGTTGTGACAGTGATGACCAATCTTGGATTTACCCTTATGGGACAGGAGAACGGTCTTCATATAGAAAAGACCAAAGTCGGTGACCGCTATGTTCTTGAGAATATGCTTCAAAATGGCTATAATCTCGGAGGCGAGCAGTCGGGACATGTCATCTTTTTAGACGACAATACGACAGGAGATGGATTGCTTAGTGCCCTGCATCTTCTCGAGGTTATGGTGGATACGAAAAAGCCACTTTCTGAATTAGCACAGGTGATGGAAGTCCTTCCGCAGGCACTGGTGAACGCCAAGGTGCCGAATCACAAGAAGGACAGTTTTATGGAATACCCTGAGATTGCCAGTGCCGTTAAATCCTTAGAAGAAAAATTTGCCGGAGAGGGACGAGTTTTGATTCGCCCATCTGGTACAGAACCATTGGTCCGCGTCATGATTGAAGGCAAGGATCAAAAGCAAATTGAAGAAGAAGCAGAGAAATTAGCGAAACTCATTATGAATACAATGCTTTAGGAGGATATCGTGGTTACAAAAAAAGTACAAATCATCAATCCTACAGGACTGCATCTGCGTCCAGCAGGGATTTTTTGTCAGGAAGCCATGAAGTATACTTCCAGTGTTACTTTTCACTATGGAAGCAACAATACGGCTAATGCAAAAAGTGTGCTCAGTGTATTAGGAGCTTGCATCAAGTCCGGAGATGAGATAGAGATTGTTTGTGATGGAGACGACGAAGAGAAGGCTCTCGCAGCTCTTGCAGACCTTGTGGAAAATGGATTTGGTGAATAAAAAGAAGGCTGATTTCTTGCCTCATATACAGAAAGAAGGAACTTTGACATGTTAAATTACAAGAGATACAAAAGAAACCCAGTATTAGATTATCCGGAACGCCAGTGGCCAAACAAGCAGATTGAGAAGGCCCCAATTTGGTGTAGTGTGGATTTAAGAGATGGTAACCAGGCTTTGGTAGAGCCTATGAATGTTGACGAAAAAATGGAGATGTTTGAACTTCTCCTTCGTCTTGGCTTCAAGGAAATCGAGATTGGATTTCCAGCAGCATCTCAGATCGAATACGATTTCTTGCGTAAATTGGTAGAGGAGAATCGCATCCCAGATGATGTAAAAGTACAGGTTTTGACTCAGTGTAGAAAGGAACTTATTGATCGTACATTTGAGTCAATTCAGGGAATCAAAAATGTTGTAGTACATATTTACAACTCTACATCAACCTTACAAAGAGATGTAGTATTTGGAAAGTCACAGGATGAGATTATAGATATTGCCATTGCTGGAACCCGCATGGTAAAAGAACATTTGGCTGATTTTGACGGTAATGTACAGTTGGAGTACTCTCCAGAGAGCTTTACCGGTACAGAGATGGATTTTGCCCTTCGCATTTGCACCGCTGTACAAAAAGAGTGGGATCACGCTACCGATGCTCCGATTATTTTTAACCTGCCAGCTACAGTTGAGATGAATACACCAAATGTATATGCTGACCAGATCGAGTGGATGAGTACCCATTTTGAGGAGCGTGACAATGTAATCCTTAGCGTGCATCCACACAACGACCGTGGTACTGGAGTTGCCATCACCGAGTTGGCTTTGCTTGCCGGCGCGGACCGTGTAGAGGGAACTTTGCTTGGTAATGGCGAGCGTACAGGAAATGTAGATATTCTTACTGTTGCATACAATATGTTCTCTCAGGGCATCAATCCTGAACTGGAGATAGAGGATGTCAAGGAGATCACAGAAGTCTACGAGCGCTGCTGTAAGATGACGGTAGATATGCGTCATCCATATGCGGGCAAGCTTGTATTTACAGCTTTTTCCGGTTCTCACCAGGATGCTATCAACAAGGGCGTTCATGCTATGCAGGAGCGCAACAATCCATATTGGGAAGTTCCTTATTTGCCAATCGATCCTGCCGACATCGGTAGAAAATATGAGCCAGTGGTTCGTATCAACAGCCAGTCTGGAAAGGGTGGCGTAGCCTTTGTTATGGATACTGTATATGGCTACAAGCTTCCGAAAAAAATGCAGAGAGAATTTGCCGATGTTATCCAGTATATCTCAGAGCAGGAAGGCGGCGAGGTAGAACCTCAGAAGATGATGGAAGCCTTCAAGAGGGAATACTTTGAAAACAAGACACCATTTGAACTTGTCTTTGTTGACATCGATGACAATATGGCAAGTGATGAGACCCATGTATCAGTTGATTTCAAATACAATGGCAAGGATATTCATTCCGAGGCAGACGGCAACGGACCAATCGATGCGGTCAAACTTGCAGTAAAACAGTGTGTGCCACAGATTGATTTTTCTGTATTGGATTACAGCGAGCACTCTTTGGGAACAGGCTCTGGCGCCAAGGCAGCAGCCTATATCGAGATGCGCGACAACCGCACCGGCAATATCACTTACGGTGTTGGTGTTAGTTCAAATATTACACGTGCTTCGATTCGTGGCCTTTTCTCAGCCATGAACCGTATCGCAAAAAAAGCAAATGATTACGTATAGGAGGGATTGACTTCATGAAAAAAATACTTGTTACAGGATGTAATGGACAGTTGGGAAGAGCCATCCAAAAAGAGTATGCAAACCAGGTAGAGTTCATTCTTACTGATGTGGCAGAAGGTGATGGAATCGTATCCCTCGATATTACAGATATTGAAGCTGTCATGGCTATGGCAAGAGAAAAACAGCCAGATGTCATCATCAACTGTGCCGCACTTACCAATGTAGATGGTTGTGAAAAAACTTACGATTTGGCTTATCGCATCAATGCAATCGGTCCTAGAAATCTTGCAATTGCAGCAAGTGAGGTTGGAGCAAAATTAGTCCATGTCTCTACCGACTATGTTTTTGCAGGAACAGAAAAAACACCTAGAACCGAGTTTGACAAGCCGGATCCAATCAGTGCCTATGGCAAGACCAAGTTACAGGGAGAGCGTTTTGTAGAACAGTTTGCAACTCGCTACTTTATCCTTCGTACAGCTTGGCTCTACGGCGATGGCAAGAATTTCGTCAAGACAATGGTTCGAGTAGGCAAGGACCGTGACGAGGTAAGCGTTGTTTGTGATCAGTTCGGATCTCCTACTTCAGCAGTAGAACTCGCCAAGATGATTCACTTTTTAGAGGGAACAGAGAGCTACGGTACTTTCCATGCTACCTGTGAAGGTGAGACCAACTGGGCTGACTTTACAGAGGCATTTTACAAAAAATTAGGAATCAAGACCAAGGTAAATCACATCACAAGTGAAGAATATGCCAAGATGAATCCAGATGCTGCTAGCAGACCAGCTTACTCAAATTTGGACAACTATATGCTTCGTCTGACTACAGATAAATTTTCTATGGCAAACTGGGAAGATGCCTTGGATGTATATTTACAGGATTTTGATGTGGAGAATTGTTAATGAAAAAACGTCTCGTTATCATACCGGCTTTTAATGAAGTTGGCTCCATAGAAAAAACTGTGGAAGATATCCGGCAGAATGCACCAAGTTTTGATTATGTGATTATCAATGATCACTCCATGGATGGAACCAAGGAACTCTGTGATGCCAAGGGATACAATATGGTGACTCTCAGCATCAATTCCGGCATCGGGGCGGCAGTACAGACCGGTTATCTCTATGGCCACCGCTTTGGATATGATTACGCTATTCAGGTGGATGGTGATGGACAACATGATGCCAAGTTTTTGGAAAAGATGGCAGATGTCATGGAAAAAGAGCAGATGAATATGCTCATTGGATCCCGTTTCCTTGAAAAAGAGGGCTTCCAATCTACAGGACTGCGCCGGGTGGGCATTCGCTTTTTTACCTGGCTGATTCGCCTGCTGACAGGAGAGACCATCACGGATCCTACCAGCGGTATGCGCATGGTGGACAAGGAAGTTATGCATATGTTTGCCAATGACTACCCAAAGGATTATCCGGAGCCGGAGACGGCGGTTACCGTTTTAAAAAGAGGATATACCATAAAAGAAATTCCGGTGGAGATGAAGGCCAGAGAGTCCGGCAAATCATCCATTTCCTTCAAGAAGTCCATCTATTACATGATAAAAGTTCCTTTGGCCTGCATTATGGCAGCCATGGGAGATTAGAGGTGTACATATGAACCTTAGACTGCAAGTTTTCATTGCAATTGGAGCCGTGATTGCCCTATGCTATATTGGCAATTTGGTGCGCATTCGAAGATTGGAATTAAAATATGCATTGGTTTGGTTTTTAGTAGGACTGCTCCTGCTGATTTTTGACCTTTTTCCAAATCTTTTGCATGCCCTGTCTTTCTTGCTGGGAATCCAGCTCCCTATAAATATGCTTTCCTTTTTGGGAATTTTATTTATACTGATG
>CAVIOJ010000008.1:0-4613 GCA_963644225.1 Lachnospiraceae bacterium
ATTTAAACGCATGGCTAAAATTCATGCAAGTATCCGTTTAAAGATATGACTAAAAAAAGTCATGCCAGTGTCCACTTAAACATATAGCCAAATATATTACTAAAAGGAGATCAACTATGAAAAAAGAAAGAAAGAAACTCGACCCTTCCATTTTTGCCAATGAATCCATGGGCAAGTTGATGGTCAAGATGTGTCTGCCGGCCGTCTTTACCATCCTCATCATGGTCATCTACAACATGGCTGACATCTATTTTATCGGCCAATTGAAAAATGCCTACATGGTAACCGGTCTTTCCCTCTGTATGCCTCTTACCACTGTACTGTCTGCCTTGGGTTCCATGATTGGTTCCGGAGCTTCATCTTGTATCTCCGTTGCCATGGGACGAGAGGATTATAGCAAAATAGCCAAGTATTCCAGCTTTTCTTTTTATTTTTCCATCCTGGTTGGACTAGTATATGGCGCCATCGTCTTGATACTGCGTGATCCGATTTTGACAATGCTTGGAACCAGCGCCAACACAAGACCTTATGCCGAGACCTATCTCACCCTCATTATGCTTGGTGCTCCGCTTACCATGTTAAACACAGGAGTCGGACAGGTCATGCGCTGCGAGGGTGCTTCCGTCCCTGCCATGATCGGCAATCTGTTTGGTACAATATTAAATATTATCCTAGATCCGATTTTTATCTTGGGACTTGGCATGGGAGTTTCCGGTGCTGCCATCGCGACACTTCTCGGTACATTATCAAGCACAATCTTCTATATCACATACACCTTGAAAAAGTGTAAATATACCACCATCCACCTAAAGGATTTCACCTTCCTTGGTGGAGTGGCCAGTTCCGTACTTTTTATCGGAGCTCCTTCAGGAGTCAGCACACTTCTCAACAGTATATCAAACATTTTCGAGAACAACTTGCTTGCTAATATCGGAGACAACTACGTAGCTGCTCTTTCCGTTGCCGGTAAGGCCACCATGGTCATCGGCATGCTCCAGATTGGTGTTGCCATGGGTGTGCAGCCTATCATCGCCTACAGCTACGGTGCTGCCAACCACAAGCGTATGAAAGAATGTGTGTTAAAAACTGCCGCAACTACTGTAGCCATCGGACTAGTTCTTACACTGCTATGTCGTGGTTTTGCCGGCCAGCTGGTAAAAGCATTTTTGGATGATCCAGCCATCATTCCTCTTGGTATTTTTGTCATCGGAATCAGCACCTTATCCGGTCCATTCATCGGTTTGTATCAGTTATCATCTGTATTTTTGCAGGCAACAGAAAAGCCATCATACGCCCTCTTCGTATCCCTTCTTCGTCAGGGCCTGATCTTTATTCCACTGCTCTACCTGCTTAACTACCTGGCCGGATTTACCGGTATCGTATGGGCGCAGACAGCCGCTACTTTTGCAGCCTGCTTCATGGGTATGGTATTTGCCCTATATCACTACAAAAAAAATATACTCAAGGGCGAATCTAATGCTACTATTTAATGTGTCTAAGACCATTGCAAGTCTTGCACAGCAAGGTTACATTTAGCCATACAGATATTTTTAAGGAGATATCATGAATACCAAAAATAATAAAAAATATCAGGAAACAGAAAAGCTTATCTGCCACACCTTTATCGATTTACTTGGCAGTTACGACTTCGACGATATCAATGTCTCGGTCCTTTGTAAAAATGCCGGAGTAACAAGAGCGACCTTTTATTCCCACTTCGGTGAGATCAACCACTTCTACGATGTAGTGGCGGAAAATCTGTTAAAAGAGCTGGCCATCGAGGATCAGGAGATTTTTAAAAATTGTAAGATGCATGATGATATCTATCATGACACCATGATTTCTTTTTTCAAACACATCTTGCGCTACCGGGCTTTTTACAATGTCTATGTAGAAAAAGTACACCAGCTGCCTTTTTTTACCGTCTACTCTGCCTATACCAACAAGGAGGGATTGCAGGCCTATGCCAAGCAAAATGGTATCAATACCAAAAAGAAAGCCATATATCTGTCTGCTTTCCACTATACTGGTCTTACTGCCATGATTCGCGTCTGGTTGGAATCTGACTGCGAGGAAACGCCAGAGGAGCTCTATGACATGCTGATGCTTCAGTTCCAGGCAGGTGCAAATCGGTTCTAGACTTTTAAAAAAAAGCCACACCCCAAGCAAATGCAAGGGATGTGGCTTTTTATAATGCCAGTTATTTGGGCTATACAATGTGTGCCTTCAAAAGGTTGGTAGTTCCGGCAATTCCTAAAGGTACACCGGCGGTAAGAACGATGGTGTCGCCTTCCTGCAGATATCCTTCTTCCTTGGAACGCTCAATAGCGTGATCAAAGAGTTCATCTGCATCTTTTTTCTCCTCAACCAATACTGGGATAACGCCCCATGAAAGGTTGAGCTGACGGCAAACCTTTTTTGACAAGCATCCACCGATAATCGGACTCTGTGGACGATACATAGAAATCTGGCGTGCGGTACGGCCTGATTTTGTAACCGTAACGATAGCTGTGGCGCTCAGATCTCCTGCCATCAGGCAAGCGGTATGAGAAATAGCATCGGTAATGCTAGGTTTTTTGTTGGTCTTTCTATCTTTTAGTCTGGAGATATAGTTGATATCAGCCTCGGTACGAAGTGCGATACGAGCCATAGTCTCCACTGCCTCTACCGGATAGTCTCCTGCGGCAGTCTCACCAGAAAGCATGATAGCACTGGTTCCATCGTAGATAGCGTTAGCAACATCAGTAGCCTCTGCACGAGTTGGTCTCGGATGAGTCATCATGGAATCGAGCATCTGAGTAGCAGTAACAACTACTTTACCAGCATTGTAAGCTTTTTTGATGATCATCTTCTGGATAACAGGTACATCCTCGAGTGGAATCTCAACACCCATGTCTCCACGAGCTACCATGATACCATCGGCTGCTGCTATAATCTCGTCGATATTTTTAACACCCTGGTTGTTCTCGATTTTTGCGATAATCTTGATAGCCTGACCGCCGTGCTCCTCTAAAATCTGGCGAATCTGGCGAACATCGTCTGCAGTACGCACGAAAGAAGCCGCGATAAAATCAAAGTCTTCCTTGACTGCAAAGACAATATCCTTGTAATCCTTTGGGCTGATATAGTCCATGGTAAGTTCTACATTTGGCACATTGACTCCCTTTTTGTTGGAAACCTTGCCGCCATTAACTACTTCACAGATGATATCTGTATCGGTGAGTTCTACAACAGTCAGCTCAATCAAACCGTCATCAATCAAAATGTGGGTGCCGACAGATACGTCCTTTGGCAAATCCTTGTAGCTGATAGATACGCGGTTTTCGTCTCCTACCACTTCCTCTGTAGTGAGGGTAAACTTCTGTCCTGCCTCAAGCATAACCTTGCCCTCGGCGAACTCGCGAAGACGAATCTCCGGTCCCTTGGTATCAAGGAGTGCTGCCACTGGAAGTCCTAACTTTTCTCTGGTCTCGCGAAGCATGGCAAGTCTGCCTAACTGCTCATCGTGATCTCCATGAGAAAAGTTGAAACGAGCAACATTCATACCTGCAAGCATCAATTTTTCCAATACGCCTTCTTTTTCTGTAGAAGGACCCATTGTACATATAATCTTTGTCTTTCTAATTTGTTCCATAATCCCTTTTCCTATTCTTATTTCCTATTCTTATTTTTTATTTACCAATCATGGTGCCATTTTCTCCAGCAATGGATACCTGGTCCGCAGAAAGCTTGGTAATCAAAACCTTGCGGATAGCGGAATCGCCGATAAAATCAACTGCAGCCTGAATCTTTGGAAGCATGGTTCCCTCTTCAAACTGTCCAGCAGCCATGTATTCAACGGCTTCCTTGGTGCTCATAAAGTCGAGAGGCTTCTGTGAATCTGTACCGAATCCCAGACAAACCTTGTCAACGCCAGTAAGGATAACAAGCATATCCGCATCCAACTGGTCAGCAAGACATCCAGCAATGGTATCTTTTTCAATGACAGCGCTGGCGCCCTTTAGGTGGTTGTCCTGCTGTAATACAGGAATACCGCCGCCGCCGCAGGCAATAACAATCTGGCCGGCATCACAAAGAGCCTTGATAGCGTCGATTTCCACAATATCCATAGGCTTAGGTGTAGCAACGATTCTGCGATAACCGCCCTCTACTGCTACCACGTGATTGCCCTTTTTCTCCTCTTCCTTGGCCTCAGCCTCATCCATAATACGGCCGATAACCTTGCTTGGCTTGTAAAAAGCCTCGTCGTAAGGATCAACCATAACCTGGGTCAAAACTGTAGCGACAGTCTTGTAGATTCCATGGGAAAGAAGCTCGCTGCGGATAGCATTTTGCAAATCATAGCCGATATAACCCTGGCTCATAGCCGAGCAAACTGACATAGGTGTCGCTGTATATTCCGGATAAAGTCTGCAGAACTCAGACATAGCGGTATGAATCATACCCACCTGTGGACCATTGCTGTGGGTGATAACCACCTGATAGTCCTGCTTGATAAATTCTGCAACTGCTTTTGCTGTTTTAACAAGTGCCTTCTGCTGCTCTGGAAGGGTAGTTCCAAGAGCATCATGTCCTAATGCAATAACGATTCTCTTCTTTTCCATCAAGAAATC
>CAVIOJ010000009.1:0-8332 GCA_963644225.1 Lachnospiraceae bacterium
AAAAAGTTGTATCTACCTTATGGTACAACAAGGAAAACTACCACAATCTCCGCAATGTTTTTCCATCAGCAGAGTTTGTATATGTAGATTTCTATGACAAGGAAAAATTAGCCGAAGAGGCAAAAGATGCCGATGTTGCACTTGTTTTAGGAGATGTTCCAGATTGTCTTTTGGGAGAGAATTCTCTTAAATGGATTGCCTGCGATCATGCTGGATTAAACGGTTCTGCCCGTCCAGAAGTTTTCGCCAAGAATATCTTTGTCACCGGCGCAGCTGGAAGAAGCGCTCCTGTTTTAGCAGAACACTGTATCTACTTTATGATGCAATACTGTTATCACACCAAGGAACTTCTCGCAGCACAGGAGAAGGGACAGTGGGGAGTCGACGGTTCCAATTCTTGGAAGGGATTGTACGGAAGAAAGGTCGGCATCGTAGGAATGGGCAACAACGGTCGTATGTTGGCTGAGCGTCTACATGCTTTTGGCATGGATATCTATGCCTATGACAAATTCCCTATCAAAGGATTCGATTACATCTCTCACAAGTATTCCGGTATCGACGGAGACAGTTTGGATCCAATCCTTACCGACTGTGATTTCATCGTGCTGACTTTGGCACTGACTAATGAAACTTTTCATATGTTTAATGCAGAAACTTTTTCAAAAATGAAGTCAGACGCCTTTCTTGTCAATATGGCACGAGGCGGTATCGTAGATACAAAAGCCCTGACCGAAGCCTTACAAAATGGCGAAATCGGCGGCGCTGGACTTGATGTCATCGAGGAAGAACCATTCCCATCAGACCATCCTCTTTGGACCATGCCTACCGTCTATATCACACCACATATGACACCACAGGTTCCAAACCGTGCTGGCAGAAGTATTGAGATTATCCGCGAAAATACCAGACGTTTCCTTGCAGGAGAGCCAATGCTCAATCTTTTAAAAGAAGATGATGCATTCCAAACTTCTCAAGCGCCAAGTGGCTGGTCAAAACTGACCAACTCTCCTATGTCAAAGGAAGAGATTTCCAAGATGCCACTTGAAAAATTCCTTGGCAAGCGTGGCTGGAGCGACCCTGCCGAATGGAATTATCTGGATTAAAATAATTTTTAAACTGAATTAACAAGGAGTACTGACCTATGGAAGAACTCGTTTTACAAAACACCCTGACCGATACTGATATCCAAAGCCGCCTTTCTCTTTTACTTGATTTGTTGCAATGCAATGAAACCATGTTTTTATGGCAATACGATACAGACGGCCAATGTTTAAAAACGAATTCTTCCATTTCTGTTTATAGTACTATGTTTAATCACGCCAAGGATTTTTCAGAAATTCTTGCTTTCGGTCAGGAACATGATACTCCACTTACCATCACCTCAAGTCTTGGCATGATGTGGGCTGTCGTTTTCCAAAAAGACCTCTCTCACCAGATCACAAGACTCCATGTCTTAGGTCCAATTTTTACCTCCGTGCTCTCAGATGAAACTATTGCCATACTACAAAACAGATCGGATATCAGAGCACACTGGAAGCCAAAATTATATGATTATCTTCGCAATATTCCAGTCGTTACCACAACCAATTTCATCAAATACACCTTGATGCTGCATTTTAGTGTCACAAATATTCATCTCAAGCCATCTGATATTACATACGCAGATTTTACCTATGATGAAATCATGAAATCTTCCAATCATTCTTTAGACTATTCAGCCTATTGGGCAAGAGAAAATGCCATGATTGACATCATCCGCACTGGCGATATTTATCGCAAACAGTCTCTGGCTCCGGCAGCCACTCAGTTGAGCGGAATACAACCAAAAAGTGCCCAGGAACTTGAACGAACAAGGCAACATGCTATCATGTTTGTAGGGCTTTGTATCCGCGCCGCCATCGAAGGAGGGCTCTCTCCGGATTCTGCTTATTCCCGCGGCAATATCTATCTGGGCAATATAGCTTCAGCAAAATCTTATGGCGACATTATTACATCTGCTCAAATGGCTTTTGACGATTTTTTATTTATGGTACATAACCATCTAACGATCAATTCCTATTCCGAGCCTATACGCTCCTGCATCGACTATATGGAAACCCACAGCGATGAGGAAATTACTCTGGATTCATTGGCAGCAAAGGTAGGCTATGCCCCTTACTATCTCACACGAAAATTCAAACAGGAAGTGGGCATGAGTATCGGTGCTTATTTTAAAAAAGTGCGCATTCAAAAGGCCGCTTATTTGCTGGTTGCAGGCAAAAGCAGCATACAGGAGGTTTCCGATACTCTCCATTTTGGGAATCGTAATTTTTTCACCCGCGCATTCAAAGAAGAAATGGGAGTAACTCCAGGCGAGTTTCGAGATCAACATCTGCGCCATTAAAGGAAGGTAATATATGGAATTTAAAGAACTTATCACGGCAATTCCTGGTCTTTTTATGGTAAGTTTTGACCAAGACAAAAACTTAATCGACTATAACAGTGACATGGCCAAGACCTTCTCCAAAATTTTCACCTCTTCCGATTATCTGGATTTAGTATACGACTATGCCAAAGATCACGATGCTCCCTATATCATCAGCAATTTCATGGGATTGATTTGGGAAGTTGTTTTAGAAAAAAAGAAAGGCCGTCTGCACAAAACACATGTCCTCGGCCCTATTTTTTACACTCCATTTTCTGCTGACCACATGGAGCGTATCATGCGCACTTATGCCGAAAAAGGCCTGTCCATGAAGAACAAACATGTGCTGTTAAAGCAGATGCAGGATCTTCCAATCATGAGTTACACACAGTTTACTCACTATGCAATGATGCTGCACTACTCTTGCAACCATAAAAAAATTGGTATGGAGGAATTCAATTTCCTAGGCGATCGTCTGCCAGAAGTTCCAAGCGACCCAACTGACCCAGCCTTTCTCCATGCATTTTCATCAGATCAATCTGCAGATGACGCCGTATACGACCGTGTCTTTGAAAGTGAAAATTATTTTCTAAGAGAAGTTGCCGCTGGAAACACAGCCTCTCTTGGTGAAGATATACGAAACGCAACAAAAAAAGGTAGCCTTACACTCATGCCAACCATGTGCGCTCACATTGATGAGCCAATTCGCATGCGCAAGGATACCTTGATTATTTTTAACGCTATAGAATGCCGTGCTGCCATCGATGCCGGGGTGATGCCTCCTGCGGCATATCGCTTGCAGGATCATTTTATCGAGAGCATCGAAAGACTCCACTCCCCACTTGGACTAAACGACTTGCAAAAAGAAATTCATACGGCCTATTGCAATCAGGTGACAAAAGCCAAAGAAGAATCTTTTTCCTACAGTCTTCCAATTCGTCGCTGCATAAACTATTTATCCATGCATCCGCTTGAGCCCTTTTCCTCTGAAAAATTAGCAGAGCTTTCCGCTTACACGCCTTATTACCTTTCCAAGCGTTTCAAGCAGGAAGTGGGCATGTCACCCAAAGAATATTTTCGCAAAGTCAAGATGGATTATGCCGCCTATCTCCTCCAAACAACAGACGAAAATATAAGCGACATAGCCGAAACACTCCACTACTGCTCCCATACCCATTTTACCGAGGACTTTAAAACGGTACTTGGATGCACTCCGACGGAATATAGAAAAAGAAAAGATTGAATCTAAGCTTCAGTTCGCATCCATCCTACTGATTATTTTTTTACCGAATACTTCCAGATATCTTTTCCCATCTGGAATTGTTCCAATCGAATACACTTTTTTTCATACAATTTTTGCAATTGCGGAATTCGCATATGACGTTCTAATAAATCCTTCTCATATATTGAGAAATCCATAGTTGCCTTGTTCAAGTCAACTAAATTTCGTTTTTTAACATATTGCAGAAGCTTTATTTCTTTTTCTATGAAAGAATGTGTCCTTATCTCATCAATATCAATTGATGGAAGAAGTTCATACGGCACATTATAAAACATGGAATTACCTGAATCATAAATCGGAGTAAATCCCAATATCTGTAGTGTATCTGGATCTCGTAAAATAGAAATATTATTCATATGTCTGTCAGTATTGGATAACAAATAATCTGTCATAATCTGATAATCCATGAAATCAGAAAAAACCTCTTCTTCCATACCCAGATCTAAGCAAGCCCTTTTAAAAGGATGAAAATATGATTCATTTTGTTTGGTCTTAACTGTTTGTAAAATTTCCCATGCACTAATACTCTCTAAATTCTCACTACAATAGTCATAGCACATACATCCCAAACCTTCTATTCCGCCGTCCAATTGAACCTGTGTCAGAAAATATTCCGTATATGAATTAAAAGCCTGTTGTTCATGAAGCCTGGATGCAAATATTTCATTAAGACTTTGCTGGTACGACTGACCATAATTTCCCTTTACCATATACCGTCTGCCAGCATCATCGATACACCATTTTTTTTGCAATTCACCTTGAGATGTAGCACAATCGAATCGAGTTTTAGCACGTAAATCAATAAAAGCATCCCTGTTGAGTGTTATCTGACCGAAGGTATCTACAAAATCATTGGTAAAAAGATTGACATCCTTCCATGTAATGTTCTCGCCTCTGGGCTTAATCCAGTAACAATCCGACAAACTAAGTGCCAGATTATTCACAAGTGCACTCCCCGTCGACGAGTATCCCAATCGTTCAAGAGCTGCCTTCGCTCCATGACGCGTCTTTGGAATAGCTCTATCCCTCCACCAATCATGGAACTTCATGTTATTCATCTGGCCGCCAAGCGGAAAATGTTTCGCCTCAGCCTCATTTCTTCTTACATTACTTAAAATGCCATCATCAGAAATTGCCATTAAACAAACTGGAATATCTTTATGCATCAAATAATATTCTTTTGATAAAGCCACCACTTCAATCACCTTCTTTTAAAAGTTTTCTAGCTCCACAATATATCCTCTTGCTTATCGTACTTACAATCTTGATTGAACTTATCCTGCAAAAAATAAAATCCTTCAAATAAGTCATGAAGATATAAACCTAAATTTTCTCGTTTAACTCCTTGCAAGTCCTCTTGAATATAAATACAATTACCAAGTTTGTCTGACACCATTTTCTTTTTTTCATCGTAAAAATAAGTGTGTCCTTGCGAATCTTGCACTTTCTCCAGCGAGACGTTTGTAGCAGGTATATTTTTAGCTAAAAGCCGAACTAAATAATCTGGCGGAGTTGTCTCATATTGCTCCCATTTTCTCAATGTGCTAAGCGGTATACCAAAATATTTTGCAAAAGCCTTTTGTGTCATACCTGTTAATTCTCTAAGTTCTTTTATATCCTTATTCATAATCTTTTACCCTAATACGTGTACCCTTTTTGGATACCTTTTAGAAAACTATACCCATTTTGGATACCTATGTCAATAAAAAAAATATAACCCTCAGGTTCTGCTCACCCACAAAAATCCTCAGCCCCCTACACGGGCAACAGGGCGCAAGACGTCCTGTGGACGTCTGTCCTGCGCCGACCAAAGCGGAGCTTCGAACGAACCTCAGCTTCAATTCTCCTCTCTGCTTGATAAAAAAAAACAGACACACATGCCTGGATCTTTTTGTATCATAATACGGGCAACAGGGCGCAAGACGTCCTGTGGACGTCTGTCCTGCGCCGACCGAAGCGGAGCTTCGAACGAACCTCAGGTTCAAGTCTCCGCTCTGCTTGATACAAAAAGACCCAGACATATATGTCTGGGGCTTTTTGTATCATAGTACGGGCAACAGGACTTGAACCTGCACGGTCTCCCACTAGAACCTAAATCTAGCGCGTCTGCCAATTCCGCCACGCCCGCACATGTAACCGCTTTACCGCAGTTACTTGGATAGAATATCACATCATATACATAATTTCAAGGAATTTTTTCTTTCTCTTTCCAATCATTATTGCAAAGCTTTCACTGCCGCCTCAAGTCTGTCCACTGCCGAAGAACTCGTACACCAACTGGTACAATAGCGCACTGCTACATGCGTTTCATCGACTTTCTCCCAAAATTCTCCTTCGCTGGTCTTTTTCAGCTTTTCATAATCCTTCTCCGGCAAAATCGGGAACTGTTGATTAGTTGGTGAATCAAACAGCATTTCATATCCTGCTGATTTAAAAATATCCCTAACTCTATAAGCAAGTTCATCAGCATGGGCGCCAAGCTTTATATATAAGTCATCCTTCATAAGTTCTTCAAACTGTATTCCCAGCAACCTGCCTTTAGCCAGCATACCGCCTCGCTGCTTGATTATATATCGAAAGTCTTTTGCGAGAGCTAGGTTTGAAAAAACAACTGCTTCTCCAAAAAGGGCTCCAACCTTGGTGCCGCCTATGTAAAATACATCTGCAAATTTGGCAAGATCTTCCATCGTCACATCATTGCCACTTGCAGCAAGTGCATAACCAAGTCTTGCTCCATCCACAAAAAGAGGCAAATCATACTCATGGCACACACGACTAATCTCTTCTAATTCTAACCTGGTATACAATGTACCATATTCTGTAGGCTGTGAAATATATACCATTCCAGGCTGCACTACATGTTCAAAGTTTTCATCAGCAAAGTGAGCTTTGCAATAGTTTTGTATTTGTTCTGCAGATATTTTTGCATTATCTGCCGGAAGTGGCAAAACCTTGTGGCCTGTGGCTTCAATTGCACCTGTCTCATGCACATTAACATGGCCATTTGTAGCGCAAAGAACTCCCTGATGAGGGCGAAGCATAGCTGCAATTACCGTGGTATTTGTCTGGGTACCACCCACCAAAAAATGAACCTCTGCGTCAGTATTTCCTACAGCTTCCTTAATCATTTCCCTGGCATGATTGCTATGATAATCCGTGCTATATCCTGGAGTCTGTTCAAAATTTGTCTCCTGCAGCGCCTTTAAAATGTTTGGATGAGCCCCTTCACTATAATCACACAAAAATAAATCCTTCATATAAATAATATCTCCTTTTTACAAGTAGTATTATTTTAGCCCCTAAATGTGAAATTATGCAAGATAGAATAGGTCACCTTGTCAGTACCTTCCGCCGAAACCTCAATATCAATGTTTCCCTTTTCATCACATGTTTTTAAGATAGCCAGCGCCCTTCCATTATAGGTTTTTATGGAATTGCCGGTATATGGTTCTAAACTTTCCTGCTTTAGATCCGCATTACCGAGTCCCAAAAGTTTCGCTGGACCGCTTACAAGTACCTTGATTGTTTTATCCTCGAGAGTCTTTCTTACGCCATTCTCATCTGTAATTTCAATAGGAAGATAAATGAGTCGATCTTCACTGGTGTATGTCTCCTTTTCCGCCCGGACACTTAGTAAAGTAGTTTCTTTGGCAGAGTATAATCTATCAGTCCCAATCACATCGCCAGATTTTGCGTAAGCTACAGCCTTGAGTTCTCCTGCTTCATATGGCAGTTCAAAGGTCGCAACATATTCTGTTAAATTCTTTTTTCCAAGTGACCTTCCATTTATAAAAAGTTCCACATTGTCAGCATCTGCATATATATCTACTGTAGCCATTCTGTTTTCATATCCCTGCCAACTCCAACTATGGATTGCATCGGTAAATCTCCATGCACCTGTATAACATTTTTCTCCTGCATGATTTACCGGATGAACTGCTATATATGGCTTGTGATACTGCCCATACACTATCGCCGTGTAATATCCCTGTGGTGTGATTTCACCAGTCAGATCAATGTTACAGCAACCTGCCGCAATGGTTGGAAATGGTTGAGTAAACATAGGCCTGTCTCCATATCCAACTGTACCTACTCCTGCCTCTCCCAGATAATCCCATGCCGTCCAAAGGAAATCACCTACCACCCAAGGCATTTTTTTAACCATCGTCCATGACCTGTAAATGGTATTAGGAAATGTTTCGGATCCAACCAAAATTCTATTTGGAAAATCCTTATGCTGAGCTTCATAAAGATGTGTTCCATAATTCAAGCCTACGATATCAAGCGGTTCGAAAACATCGTTAATTTTTTTCATCTTCTTCTCATTTCCAACGGTTGCCATAATAACAGACATATAGGAAATAAGCGTATTTACAAGTCTTGAGCCGGTAAGTCCGGAGCCCTTCCCCACCTCTCTTGGATCAACTACATCATGTCTGCGACTTTCCGGTGATTTACTATCGCCCATAAGTACACAGCCAGGATTCATGCAGTTTGTAACCGGTCTTGTACCATCCGTCTTCCTGCAAAAGTCAACCATGCTCTTTGCCTGCATAGCTGCTCTTTTATAATTCTTTAGATATACCTCATTACCAATAGAGTACATGATTACAGATGGATGATTGTAGGAAATACGAATCATATCA
>CAVIOJ010000009.1:8342-9552 GCA_963644225.1 Lachnospiraceae bacterium
TTCTGCCATTCTTCCTCGAAATACATAGCATAATCATAGGGCGACTTAAGTCCAAACCAGGTATCAAAAGTCTCATTCATTACATACATACCAATCTGATCGCACGCTAAAAGTAAGGCCTTCGAAGCAGGATTATGAGCGACACGAATTGCGTTGAATCCAGCCTCTTTCATAATCCGCACCTTTCTATAACTTGCATCATCATATTCCGCACTACCTATAAATGCATGGTCATGATGAATGCAGCCGCCCCGCAGTTTCACCGAGTCTCCATTTATGGTAAGTCCATCTGTTGCATTCCATACTATCTGTCTTATTCCAAAACTGTCAGTAACGCTATCAAGCACTTCACCGCTCTCATCCATAAGTTCCGCTTTTAACTCGTATAGATAAGGCTGCTCAGCTGACCACAGTTTTGCATCGGTTATATCAAAATTAACATCTTCGCCAAAGGTTGACGCAATTTCTCTGTCATGATCTAAGATGCTGATTTTTATCCTGCTGTCTGCTGCTTTTTTCGCTGTCACCGCAATGTGCACCTTGGCAGGATTAATGGAAACTGTTTCTACCCTAATGCCATCATTTCTTATATATTGCTCATCTGCCATATGTAAATATACATCTCTGTAAATACCAGAACCGGAGTACCATCTTGAATTCGAACACTGAGAATTATCAGCAATGACCTTTATCTCGTTTTTTCCAATCTTTACCTTGCCTGTCAAATCAACATAAAAATCAGAATATCCATAAATACGTCCACCAATTAATTCTCCATTCAAATAAACGGATGATTTCATATAAACACCTTCAAATTCCAAGAAAATCACTTTATCAAGATCAAACGTATCTATGTGTAATTCTTTTTCATATGTATAAGTACCACCCGGATAAAATCCACTGGCAGAGCCATCCTTTAGTCCATTTATTCTCTTTTCTGTCTGCATAGCATCATGCGGTAAATCGACCAATCTTTTATTGCTGTCAATATCACTAGAAAAATACCACCCATCATTCCAGCATACACTTTTCATACCAAATCTCCTTTACTGTAAAACCAAATTTTCTGATGAAAAACATCTATAGATTAAATATAAAAAAATAAATTTTTCATACAATAACCCGAATCGTTTATTCTTCTGAAAAATATGACGAAAACGAGAATTTAGGGAATTTACTATTAAAGACAGCGACGAAATCATATATAATC
>CAVIOJ010000010.1:0-10684 GCA_963644225.1 Lachnospiraceae bacterium
GTGTACTTGATTTTTACTTTCGCCCACACTTTCTGCAACTATCTCAGCCGCTTCCAACTTCCTCCCAAATTGGGAGGAAGTTCTTGTGCTCTTACCCTGATGCTTAATAGCTTCAAGTTTCATTTTATATGCAAAGGCTTTTTCACTTGGTAAAAACTCTTCCCTCTGTAAATTTGCATCTACCATAATAATTGTTGCATCATCGTCTGAAAGTTCTTTTATGAAAGCTGGAATTGCGCTTAGTCCATTTGCTTTTGCAGCAAACATCCTTCTATGACCGGAAATCATTTCATATTGATGATCCCCGACAGGTCTTACAATTACAGGTGTTAAAATGCCATTCATGCGGATACTGGTTTTAAGTTCTTTCATCTTTTCATCGTCAATCACCTTAAACGGATGATTTTGAAATGGTATTATCTCATCCAAATTGATATCAATTGCTGATTGCTCATTATTTATTCCCAACATTTCGTCAACACTAACCAACTTAATCTTCTCCCCTGGTCTCTTCCGCGTCATGAGCCAACACCTCCTTTGCCAATCCTGCATATGCCAATGCGATCTTGCAATCTGGCCTTGTTTTAAAAATACTGACTCCCTCAGCACAAGTTTCTTCTGCTCTGACGGATCTAGGAATATATGTCTCAAATGTTCCTACATTAGGATCCATACCATAAGTCTCATGTACCTTCATAATCATTTCTCTTGTGTAAAGAGTTCTCATATCTACCATAGTAAGCAGAATTCCTTCCACACGTAACTTACGGTTCAACTGCCTTCTGACTTTAGATATTGTTGAAAGCAGTTGTTGCAGGCCCTTTACCGGCAAATATGAAGTCTGTACTGGAATAATTACAGAATCTGCTGCTACAAGAGCATTGATTGTCAGCATTCCAAGTGATGGCATACAGTCAATAAGGATATAGTCATACCAATCCCTAATTTCATCTACAAAAGCCTTCAATATCATCTCTCTACTCATAACATTAATAAGTGCCACTTCAAGCCCAGCTAGTTCTATATTTGCTGGTATAAGAATCATTCCTTCCTCGTGTCTTAAAAGCCCTTCACCGAGATCCAGTGATTCCTCATTAACAACATCCATCATGATATTTGCCAACGTTACTTTAATATCATCTGGTTGGATATAACCCAAACTTGCAGTGCATGATCCCTGCGGATCTGCATCTATAATTGCAACTTTTTTTCCCATTTTAACAAGAGCAGCTGCTAAATTTACTGTGGTTGTAGTCTTACCACAACCGCCCTTCTGATTTGCTATTGCAATAACTTTTCCCATATTTGCCTCCTTAATCATTGAATTCATGGAATGCCTCCAGATATTCATCTATGATTTCTATATTTACCAAAACTCTTCTTTTGAATTTGTAAATTGCATTTGCATCCTTAGCCAATTGTTGGAAGGAATGCAGGCCTAAAGAATATAAGGCCGCGCCTTCCTGATAACTCACAAACTTTTTTCCACGTGCTCTGACAAGTTCCGTTAGCTCCGCCAAATCTTTATTTCTTTCCTTCATGAATTACACCTTCCTTACACTATTCAATCTAACTACCACCTCCATGTGCTCATCCAGATATTTTTCAATAATATCAATATCAACTACAGCTGTTCTTCTTAAGGTGTAATTTGCTTCAGCCTCCTTAGCCAGTCGGATGAATGAGTAATATGGAATTCCATATATTTTTGCTCCCTCTTCATAATTCACTAATTTTCTTTTGTTTTCTCCCAGATACTTGTCCAGATCCGGAAGATTCGTTTCTCTTCTTGCCATTGTTTTCCTCCTTCGTTTGACTTGATTCACAGGTTTTGAACATGCAAAAAGGCACCTACGTTTCACGTAATTCTACGTTAACGTAAGTGCCTTTCACACTTTTCTAAGACTGTTCCTTAGAAACAATATTCTTTTAAAAGTTGATAATCCGTGCTAATCCATATAGGAATTATGCACTTCTTACATCAGTCATCTTTAAAATCCAACAGCATCCATTAGATTTGGATTAAATCCATTGTAATCCATCTATGTCCAAAGAGCCACGGATTCGCTTACCTTAGCCACGGATACTAACGATTTGGGACATTTTTTAAGGTCGGGAATAACAGTACATCTCTTATTGCCGCGCTGTCTGTCAGCAGCATAACCAGTCGGTCGATACCGTAGCCGATACCACCTGTTGGAGGCATACCGATTTCCAGAGCGTTCAGGAAGTCTTCGTCGGTGTGCTCTGCCTCGTCGTCGCCGGCTTCAGCGTTGGCATCCTGTAAGGCGAAGCGCTCGCGCTGATCGATTGGGTCGTTGAGCTCTGAGTATGCGTTGCACATTTCCCATCCGTTACAGAAGAGTTCGAAACGTTCTACCTTGGAAGGATCGGAAGGTTTCTTCTTGGTAAGTGGTGAGATCTCGATTGGATGATCCATGATAAAGGTTGGCTGGATCAGTTTGTCTTCACAGTACTCTTCGAAGAAGAGGTTCAAGATGTGACCCTTGGTGTGGAATGATTCGTACTCGATGTGGTGCTCGTCTGCCAACTTCTTTGCTTCCTCATCAGATGCGATGGCATCAAAATCGATTCCTGCATATTTTTTCACTGCATCTGTCATGGTAAGACGCTCGAAAGGTTTGCCCAAGTCAATTTCCTTGCCCTGGTAGGTGATGGTTGTAGTGCCACATACGCGCTCAGCAAGACGGCGGAACATAGTCTCTGTAAGTTCCATCATGCCTTCGTAATCTGTATATGCCTGGTACAATTCCATCAAGGTAAATTCTGGATTGTGACGGGTGTCTACACCTTCGTTTCTAAATACTCGTCCGATTTCATATACTCGCTCCATACCGCCGACGATCAGACGCTTGAGGTATAGTTCGAGAGAAATACGAAGCTTTACATCCTCATCAAGAGCATTGTAATGGGTCTCGAATGGACGGGCTGCTGCACCACCTGGATTGGCAACCAACATCGGTGTCTCCACTTCCATAAAGTCGCGTTCAGCCAAGAAGCTTCTGATCTCACGGATGATTGCAGATCTCTTGATAAATACTTCCTTGCTCTCCTGGTTCATGATCAGGTCTACGTAACGCTGACGGTAACGCATATCTGTATCTGTAAGACCATGGAATTTCTCTGGTAAAATCTGTAATGATTTTGAAAGAAGAGTCATCTCCTCAGCATGAATGGAAATCTCTCCTGTCATGGTACGGAAGGCATATCCCTTTACGCCCCAGATATCACCGATATCTGATTTTTTAAATACAGCGTAGAGATCCTCTCCGATTGCATCTCTTGCAACGTAGATCTGAATATTGCCCTTCAAATCCTGGATATTTGCAAAAGAAGCCTTGCCCATAACACGCTTAAACATCATACGACCAGCGATATTTACATGAATAGGCTGTGCGTCCATGATGGCACGGCGCTCTTCGTAGTCAGCCTTGATGATAGGTCTGGCTTCTGCTTCCTCGAGGCCATCCACATCCGGCTCCTCTCTGCCAGCTAAAAGTTTTTCTTCATGGGCAGTATAGAGTTCTCTTACATCACTTGTGTGATGAGTAACATCATATTTTGTAATTTCAAAAGGATCCGCTCCAGCTTCCTGCAAGTTCGCAAGCTTCTCACGACGTATCTTTAAAAGCTGTCCGATATCCTGTGTCTGTGTATTATTCTGGTTTGCCATTTTTTACCCCTGTCCTAGTTTGACTTCTGAATCTCAAGAATCTTGTACTGAATCTCTCCAGCTGGTGTCTCTACTGTAACAATATCGCCAACAGATGATCCCAAAATTGCACGACCAACAGGTGATTCGTTGGAAATCTTGCCATCGATAGAACTAGCCTCTGTAGAACCTACTACCTTGTACTGAAGTTCCTCTTCAAATTCCATGTCGAGAATCTTTACCTGACATCCAATGCTAACCTTGTCTGTATCAGCTTCGTCTTCGTCAACGATCTCTGCATTCTTCAAAATCTTTTCGATTTCTTCGATACGAGCCTCGATGTCACGCTGCTCATCTTTTGCTGCATCGTACTCTGCGTTCTCTGAAAGGTCGCCCTGTTCACGAGCCTCTTTGATTTTATTTGAATTTTCTTTTCTAGCAACGAGTTTTAAGTAATCCAACTCTTCCTCGTATTTTTTCAGTCCACCATATGTTAAGATATTTTTCTTTTCCATGTCTGCGCGCATCCTTTCTGATTTTTAATCAATCTATTATAGTCAAAAAGCCCTTTTCTTGTCAATAAAAGATGCCAACCAAACACCCCGATTTTCGCCCTTTTTTGACGAAAAAAATGCTCGATTGACATCTTATAATTTCTATTTTATTTTACCAGTCTGCCATACATCTTGGTCATGCGATAAAGACGTTTTGCAATTTCCTCGGTAGCTTCACCTTTTTCCATACGCCAGGTCCAGTTTCCACCGGTAGTTCCAGGTACATTCATGCGATGTCCCTCTCCCAGTCCCAGGTAATCCTGCATCTGAGCCACAAAGAGATCTGCAACAGAGCGAAGTCCGCCGCGCAAGAAGCCCCAGTTGTATTCTTCATCACCGATGCCCAGATACTCGGCAGCCACCTGCACATCTTTTTCCTTGGCTTCCTCTTTCCACAGCATCACAGGACTGTTGTCATGCGTTCCCGTGTAGCAGACGCAATGTCTCGGATAGGCATGTGGCTGATAGTCGCTAGGTTCGTCTGAGTCGAAGGCAAATTCCAAAATCTTCATGCCTGGGAATTCGCTGTCCTTTAAGAGCTTTTTAACAGAAGGAGTCTGTTCTCCCAAGTCCTCGGCGATAAATGTCAGATTCGGAAAAGTCTCTTTTAAGAGACCAACGAGTTCCATTCCCGGGCCCTCTTTCCACTGGCCAATCTTGGCCGTCTTTTCCCCGAAAGGAACTGCCCAGTAGGTATCAAATCCTCGAAAATGATCGATACGAATCACATCAAATATCTTGCCAGCACCGGCAATTCTGTCTTTCCACCAGCTATAGCCATCTTTTGCCATAGCATCCCAGTTGTATAAAGGATTGCCCCAAAGCTGACCATCCGCGCTAAAGTAATCTGGCGGAACACCAGCTACTTCACGTGGAATCCTCTCCTCATCCAAATCAAAGAATTCCGGTTTTGACCAAACATCAGCAGAATCCATGGAAACGTAAATCGGCAAATCGCCGATAATCTCGATACCCAAATCATTGATATAGGTACGAAGTGCATTCCACTGTTTGAAAAAGAGATACTGGATATAGGTAAATAGCTCGATATCCTCCTGCAATTTTTCCCGGTAAGCCTCGACGGCCTCTGGCTTGCGAAGACGAATCTCATCATCCTCCCACTCCGTCCAGGAGCGCATATCAAAATGCTTTTTGACAGCCATATAAAGAGCATAGTCTTCAATCCAATTGGCATTTTCCTCTACAAAGGCACAGACATCCTCATAGTCTGCCTTGTAGCCTCTGGACTTCGCAATTGCAAGTACTTCAAATCTGCTCTCATATATTTTTCCATAATCCACGTTTCTAGGGTCATCCCCCCAGTCCCGCGATGTCACCTCATCTTCTGTCAAAAGTCCCTCTTCGATGAGGAAATCCAAATCTACAAAATATGGATTGCCTGCAAATGTCGAGAAACTCTGATAAGGAGAATCCCCATAACTGGTAGGTCCAATAGGAAGAAGCTGCCAGTATTTTTGGCCTGCTGCATGTAAAAAATCTGCATAGCGATAAGCTTCCTCCCCAAATGTACCAATACCATAGTTGGAAGGTAAAGATGATATCGGGAGCAATATTCCACTGCTTCTTTTCATATATTTCACCTCAATAATCAGGTTTTATCCCTTGACTGCTCCTGCCATAACACCCTTGATGATGTACTTCTGGCAGAATACAT
This sequence comes from Lachnospiraceae bacterium, assembly GCA_963644225.1. Lineage (GTDB taxonomy): Bacteria > Bacillota > Clostridia > Lachnospirales > Lachnospiraceae > Pararoseburia. The sequence continues at coordinate 5,903 of CAVIOJ010000010.1, forward strand.
ATACGATAATAATAGGAAGTACTGTCAAAAGGATACATGCCATCATAGGTCCCATCTCAACTTTTCCGTAGCTTCCCTGGAAGTACTGAATCAGGATTGGAATGGTCATGTATTTTTTACGATCAAGTACCAGATATGGAAGCAAGTAGTCGTTCCACAACCACATTGTCTCCAGGATTCCTACAGAAATCATAGTTGGCTTTAATATAGGAAGCACGATCATAAAGAATGTCTGAATCGGATTGCATCCATCAATCATAGCCGCTTCCTCGATTTCAAGAGGAATAGATTTCATAAAACCACAGAACATAAATACTGCAAGTCCCGCGCCAAATCCAAGATATATAATACAGATGTTGTAAGGGGTATTCAAGCCCAAACGATCTGCGGTAGATGACAATGTATACATCAGCATCTGGAATGGTACAACCATGGAGAATACAAATCCAAAGTATAAAATCTTGGACAAGATGCTATTTACTCTCGTGATGTACCAGGCACACATAGAGCAACATACCAAAATCAGAACAACTGATGTGATGGTAATGATCAAACTAACAACAAAGGCGCTTGCAAAACCTTTGGATACAATCGCATCCACAAAGTTTGAAAGTCCTGCAAAAGATTCCTTGTTTGGAAAATTAAAAACGTTACTTGTGTTGATGTAGCGATTTGTCTTGAAGGAATTTATCAGAATCATAAAAACCGGATAAATCCATGCAAGGCTAAGGATAATCAGTACAACAAATATGATTTTACTTTTTAAAGTTGTTTTTTCTTTCATTACTGCTGCACCTCCTTAGATCTGGTAGCACGAAGCTGTATCATCGAAATGATGACAACTAATATACAAAACAGTACGGCTTTTGCCTGGCCATAACCCTTCCACTGTGGTCCGCTTCTTGCGTAGAAGGTATTGTAAATATTGAGCGCCAACATCTCTGTATTGTGTGCTGGTTCTCCGGCTGTAAGGGCCAGGTTCTGGTCAAACAACTTGAATCCATTGGTAAGGGATAAAAACATACAGATTGTAATAGAAGGCATAACATTTGGAATCTTGATCTTCCATAATATTTGTCTTTCTGTAGCTCCATCAATTCTTGCTGCTTCGATATAGTCATCTGGAATGGACTGCAAACCTGCGATATAGATAATCATCATATATCCAATCTGCTGCCAACACATCAAAATACAAAGTCCTACGAATCCCCATCTTTCATCAATAGCTAAAAGTGGCTGCTTTAATACAGTAAGTAATCCATTTAAAAGGATCTGCCAGATGTATCCAAGCACGATTCCTCCGATAAGGTTTGGCATAAAAAATACTGTACGGAATAAATTTGATGCTTTTATTTTGCTTGTCAGTGCCAAAGCAAGAGCAAAGGCTCCGACGTTGATGAGTATAGTAACAACAACTGTAAACAAAGCGGTGAACCAGAATGCATGTAAAAATGTAGCATCGGTCAGCACGTATTTGTAGTTCTTTAGTCCAACAAAATTAGCTCTATCAATCGTAATGAAGCTGCAGAAAGATAAATATAATCCTTGAATGAATGGATATAAGAAACCTACACAAAAAGCTGCAGCGGTAGGCAATACAAAGATTGGCCAATATTTTCTAACTGCTTTTTCCATGGTATCCTCCTTAATAAAAACAAGTGGAATTTTTGCCCATAGGGCCTAATTTTTTACATAAATATAGAGGGCAGGCGATCTGGCCCGCCCTCTAAGGTATTCAAACAATTTACGATGTCGTTCCTGCGCATGGGATACGTATCATCAGAAGATTTTCTAAACTATAGATTATTCAGCATTTGCTGCTGCATATTCTGTTGCCCATCCGTCTACGAATGCGCTAACAACATCATCCCATGAGCCTGTACCAGCTGTGTAAGCTACAAGAGCTGAGCTAAGGTCTGATTTCCACTGCTCTGAAGGAATTGTTGTGAAGCTCCAAGGAATAGTTGTCTTTCCAGCTTCCTGCATTTCTTTATCCTTCTGAACGAATACGTTGTCTGTTTCCTTAGCATCCTTGAAAGGAATTACAAATCCCATGTCATCAGCCATAGCAGTTGTTCCCTTGTCAGATGATACACACCAGTTCATGAAATCAAGTGTTGCCTGGATGTCTTCTTCTGAAGCAGATCCATTTACACACCAGTAGTTCTCTGTACCAGTACAAAGTCCCTGATTAGCCTCGTCGCCAACACCAATGTAGATAGGAATCATTGTAACATCTTCAGCTGCTAACTTGTCATCACCTACTACGTTGCCATACTCCCAAGAACCATTCTGGAAGAATACTGCTTCTCCGCCGATGAATTCAGCCTCAGAGTCATCACCAGTCTTGTTTGAAAGTTCTGATGGATCACATGTAGAGTTGTTTACATAGAGATCAAAGATGTTCTTGTAGTTGTCTAAGTAAGTACCCTTGATTGCGTCTGTGCTTGTCTCATTCTCATCCTGATACTCGAAGTAGATTGGAAGATTTGAAAGGTGTGTCTTAAATCTCCAGTCAGAAGAGTCTGTCAAACCAGCTGATGTAAATGCAGCAAATCCAAGTTCAGATTTTCTAGCTGTAATGTCTTCTGCTACTTTCTTTAAGTCATCGAAGCTCTTGATATCGTCAACTGTATATCCAGCTTCTGACAATAATTTTGTATTTGTAATGATACCGTATGTCTCAACAGCCATTGCGATACCCTTTACTTCGTCGCCATCTTTCAATGCATACTCATCACCGTTTAAGTTCTTGTATACATCTGTGTCAGAAAGATCCATAGCGTAATCTTTCCAGTTGTTGAGTCCTACAGGTCCGTTTACATGGAAGAGTGTTGGAGCTTCGCTCTTGTTCATCTCTGCCATAAGAGTCTCTTCATATGAGTTTGAAGCTGCAGTAACGACTGTAACTTCTACACCTGTCTCCTCTGTGTATTCTTTTGCAAGAGCCTGCCATGCTTCATCTGCTTCAGGCTTGAAGTTCAAGTAGTAAACACTTCCTGCGTCTGAAGAATCAGCGCTGTCCTTTGAACTTCCGCATCCTACCAATGCGCCAACTGACATTGCAGCAACCATTGTTAATGCTAATACTTTTTTTAGTTTCATTTTTACCCTCTCCTTCTCGTGATAATGAATAAGTAAATATATTTCCAATCATGGCACTGCGCTTTTGCCACGATCAAAAATCAAGTGAATCGCTCTTAACGAAGAGCTATGGTCTCTCCCTCACGGAAAATCGTAGGAAGTGTAACCTGTCTGTGGGCTCCCTGGTTCTCAATCAGATCAATCAGAAGTTCCACACTCTTGCTGCCGAGTTCCTCCATAGGCTGGCAATAAGTCGAAAGCGATGGTGCCATATACTCGGACACCTCGATTCCATCAATAGCTACGATGGAGCAATCCCGTGGGACAACGATTCCATGTTCTCTAAGAGCCTTCATAGCTCCCATGGCCAGGTTGTCTGCGATGGAAAAAATCGCATCGAATGGTATCTTTCTATCTAACCATTCCCCTGTTCCCCTGTAAGCCTCCGCGATGTTGTAGCTGTTGACCGAGATAATCAGGTCCTCATCTGGAGCCATACCCACTTCGGTAATTGCCTTGACGTATCCCTCGTAACGAATCTGGGAAATAGATCCATCATCCGGCTTTGCTAAAAGAACGGCGATTCTGCGATGGCCCTCTTTGTACAACTCCATGACCGCTTCGTATGCTGTCTGGGTATCGTCAATCGATACGCTGGAGTAGGCATCGTCTGAAAGTGTTCCATAAGCATTGTTGGAAGAACAGCTGACAAAAGGAACGGAAATTCCAGCAATCTGTTCTGTGGTGTAATCAAGTCGTCCTCCAAGAAAGATGATGCCAAGCAATCTCTTGTCTCTTTCCATCATGCGTCCAGCCAAGAGCTCATCGTCTGTAGCTCCAATCTGCTGCATCACAAGTGTGTATCCCGCAGCCTCGATATCCTTTTCAATCTGATGAATGATGGATGTATAGAAGGGATTGGAAATACCTCTTACGATCAAGCCGATATTGTCCGTCTTGGACTGGCTAAGGGATCTGGCGCTGTTGTTTGGAACGTAATTGTACTGGTCCACAACGGCCATCACCTTGGTACGAACATCATCACTGACATCTGGATGATTGTTCAATACTCTGGAAACTGTACTAACGCTTACGCCGCTAATTCTCGCGATATCTTTTATTGTCATATGGGCGTCCTCGCTTTCCATTCTTTTTCAAAAGACCTAAAATTTGTTCCGAGTTTCCAAAAATCCCTTGAAAAATCGGTATTTTGTAGGTATTTTGATTTGAAAACGTTTCTGGGAACGTTACTGGAAACGTTTTCAGTTGGTATGCATATACCATACTCTCGGTTTTTTTACCTGTCAACAGGCTTTTGGCAATTTTGACATTATTGCTGAATGACCTGTGAAAAATTTGTGAAAATTTACAAATGCGTGGTCTGGCGGTCAGCACATCAAGGCGGGAAGTCTGATACGTAAACTTCGAATACGTAAAAGATAAATCATTTAAGAATCGGCCTGCTGCCTGCGATACTCCATTACAATACTACCTGCGATGCTACCTGCGATACTACCTGCGATACTCCCTGGGCGTCTGGCCGAACTTGCGCTTGAACATGCGATTGAAGTAAGAGACATTTTCAAATCCAACCTCTTCGGCGATAGATAAAATGGTATCCTCAGAGGCCAGAAGCAAACGAGAAGACATGGTCAGACGATAATCGTTGAGATAGTCGATAAAACTCTGGCCCATATT
>CAVIOJ010000011.1:0-4792 GCA_963644225.1 Lachnospiraceae bacterium
AGCATTTTCAATTAAATATTGTTTTTTTTAAGATACAATCCTACCTCTTCTCAAAATAGGGTTATTTCTTATATAATATGATTGCTAAGGATGAAAAATCAAGCATCAACTATAATACACAAATGCACTTATATATAGGAAGGAATAAATATGTGGACTGCAAATCGTTGGAATGATTATCAAGTTATCGACTGCTCTTGTGGAGAAAAATTGGAATACTGGGGACCTTACACCCTGCTTCGACCAGACCCACAAGTTATCTGGGACACACAAAAAACAAACAAACAATGGAAAAAACTAAATGGCCATTATCATAGAAGTAAAAAAGGCGGCGGTGAATGGGAATTTTTTGATCTGCCAGAACAATGGTCAATTCATTACCAGTTGCCAGAGACAGCAGATGATTCTTTATATTTCAACCACACCGGTCAGTTAACCTTCAATCTAAAGCCTTTTAGCTTCAAGCATACAGGACTCTTCCCGGAACAGGCTACAAACTGGGACTGGTTTTCACAGCTCATATATAATAGGAAGAAAGAGAATCCAAATGCTACCGTAAAGGTGCTAAATCTCTTTGCATATACTGGCGGGGCAACTTTAGCAGCCGCTGCTGCCGGTGCATCCGTTACGCATGTAGATGCATCAAAAGGTATGGTTTCCTGGGCAAAGGAAAATGCCATTTCATCAGGCCTGGGGGATGCGCCAATTCGATGGATTGTGGACGACTGCAAAAAATTTGTAGAAAGGGAAATTCGCCGTGGCAATCATTACGATGCCATCATTATGGATCCTCCTTCTTATGGTCGAGGACCAAAAGGAGAAATCTGGAAGATTGAGGAAGCCATTTACCCTCTCATTTGTCTATGTTCTGAACTGCTAGTTGATAAACCACTCTTCTTTTTGGTCAACTCCTATACTACTGGATTACAACCAGCTGTTCTTAACTACATGATATCAACTGCTTTAAAAAAATATCCAGGTCATGTAGAAGCAGAAGAGATCGGTCTGCCTGTTTTGGACAACGGACTGGTACTTCCTTGCGGAGCCAGCGGTCGATTCATTGGGGATATTACAAAATAATATAGAAGGATATATAAACATGGAAAAAGTATTAGTTATAGATGATAGCGGAATCGATCTTCGTCACGCGAAAAATGAACTCGATGATTATTACGAAGTCATCACTGCCAATTCCTGCAAAATGGCTCTGCGTTATCTGGATCAAAACACACCTGATATCATATTACTTGATATTGAAATGCCAGAGATAGATGGATTCGAGGCGTTAGAAATCATCCGCTCTCATCCGAAAACTCAGACTATACCCATCATTTTTTTAACATCTAACGACAACGCCGTCGACGAACTACGTGGTCTTGAGATGGGCGCAGCGGACTACATCCACAAGCCTTTTAACTCACAGCTTATGCGGATGAGAATTCGCACACAATTAGAACTATCCCACTACCAGAACCATCTGGAAGAATTGGTTATGGAAAAGACAAAACAAGTCACCAAAACAGAGACTGCCCTGGTTTCAAGTCTAAACAGCCTGTTAGATATTCGAGACGGTATTACCGGATCGCATGTAAAAAGAACCGCCAAATACTTTGAGATTCTTTTAAACGCACTGGATAATGCCGGCACTTTTCCTGATATTATCAATTCCTACTACAAGGAAAAACTCCTTCGTGGGGCGCCTCTTCACGACATTGGAAAGGTCGGCATTTCAGATAACACCTTACTAAAGCCATCCCGCCTAAGTCCTGAAGAAATGGAATATATGCGACAGCATTCCACTTTTGGCGGAGAAGCCTTGGCAGAAGCAGTAGATATCGTTGGTCCTGGTACATTTTTAGATGATGCCAGAGACATGGCATATTACCATCATGAAAAATGGAATGGTCAAGGCTATCCTACCGGTATTTCCGGTGATGATATACCCCTTAGTGCCCGAATTCTTGCCATAGCCGACGTCTACGACGCGCTGACTAGTGCCCGAACCTACAAGGAGCCTTTTTCACACGAAAAAGCCGTCTCCATCATAAAAGAAGAAGACGGCATATCTTTTGATCCACGCATCATACAGGTTTTCATACAAATTGCAGATAAATTCGACGAGGTAAGAAATTCCTTTTTGCCAGAAGAATCATAAATCAAAAAAAGATGTTACAGCCCAAAGGCTATAACATCTTTTTCTTATGAAGACCAATCATAACGATCACACAAATCAGTAGAGTAATGCCACAAATAATAGCGAAGCCATAAGGCAGTGCCGCAAAAGGCATGCCCTGGCTATTGACGTTCATTCCCCAGAGACCACTTATAATAGTGGGAATGGACATAACAATGGTAATAGCCGCCAAATACTTCATGACATTGTTCAAACGGTTATTGATCACGGCTGACATCAACTCTCTGGTTCCGTTTATGATGTCTCGATAAATCTGTGTCATCTCAATCGCCTGTCTATTTTCGATGATAACATCTTCTAAAAGTTCCTGGTCCTCGGAATACTGACGAAGCCTTCCATACCGGGTAAGTCGATCAAGCACCACGCCGTTTGCTCTCAGAGATGTGGCAAAGTAAACCAGGTTGGATTCTAACTCATGTAAATCAATCAAATCCACGTCTTCGGTATTTTGATCAATTTTTTCTTCTATTTCAGTTCTCTTTCTATCGATACTTCGAAGCAGGCTCTGATATACCATGCAGGCATTATATAAAATCTGATAGGTAAAACGCATCTGCTTTTTTGTCGAAAAATCTCGTATTCTTTGTTCCACGAAAGAACGAAGTACCGCAGTCTCCTCAGAACAAACTGTAATCACTATCTCCTCCGTCAAAAGAATTCCAAGAGGGATTGTGGTATAAGAATGACGATTGTTTCGCATCTCAGCCGATGGAATATCCACAAGAATAAGAGTATATTCATCCTCCAAACTAATACGCGAACTTTCCTCATCATCAAGTGCTGCCCGCACGTCTGCTATATCCATATTGAAACGATCACTAATCTCTGCACACTCCTCAAGAGTCGGTGCCGTAAGTTGCACCCATGCCCCTATATCATACTGGTCAATTTCGGAGATGATGCGGTTGTCTGTCTTGTAAATATTAATCATTTTTCTCCCTCCTAATTTCCAGCAACTTTTCGGATTATTTCCGCAAAATGCTTTTTATCATAAATCACAGGCACCGGATAAAGTGGATTTGCTTCCGCATCCGCCCACTCGGCCATCTGAGGAATGTCCTCCTTACGAATCTGTGGCAGATGATCCGGAATACCCATGTGTTCATTCATCCGTCTGATATGTTGGATAAATTCTTTTGCAAGCTCCTCGTCACTGCCTTCTGTAGCAACCTGCGAGAGTATGGCAAGTCTGGCCAACTTTCCATAAACTGCCGATCCGTAATCCTCTAATACAATCGGAAGAACTACTGCATTGGCCAAGCCATGGGGCACATGATAAAGACCTCCGATAGTATGGGCAATAGCATGAACATTACCAACACAAGCCCTGGTAAATGCAGCTCCTGCCTTGAATGAGGCAATCAGCATCTCCTCCCTGGCTTCCAAAGAATCGCCCTGCTCATAGGCTTCTGGCAAAAATTCCATAATAGCGCTAACTGCTTCCTCGCAATTTTCTATGGTTTCCTCAGTGCGATAGGTCCAACTCAAGTAAGCCTCGATGGCATGCGTCAAGGCATCCATTCCTGTAGCTGCCGTAATATCAGCTGGCAAAGAGACCGTAAGACTAGGATCCATCACTGCATAATCTGGCACAAGCACGGGATCATTTATAGCAAATTTGTGATTTGACTTGTCATCAGTGACAACTGCTGCAATCGTGGTCTCAGACCCGGTTCCCGCAGTAGTTGGTACCGCGATAAAAAATGGCACTTCATGGCCAACACCGAGCTGTCCTTTCATATCATATAAAGACTTGTCCGGTTTTGCCACTCGGGCCGCCAATGCCTTGGCTGCATCCATGTTGGAGCCTCCGCCAATTGCGATAATGCTGTCACACTCGGAGTCCTTGTATAACTGAAACATCTCCTCTATTTGAGAGATCGTAGGATCCGGCATTACTTTATCATAGATAACTGAACGTTCTGAAAGTTCCCCATACAGCGCTTTTAAAAAGCCACTCTTGCCAAGGCGGGGGCCGGTAATAATCATTGGTGCCCAGACTTCAGCCTGTTCCAAGATATCCGGGATACTGTGAAAGCTGTCCACGCCTTCAACACGCTCCGGCTGGCGCCATTTCACAAAACGCATACCAATATTATAAATCCATTGAAAAGTACGACAATAAACTTTTTTAAAGCCCATTTTTTCTCCTAATTTATCTCATATAATCTGAACCCAGACGCGTTTAAAACTAGCCTGCAAAGTGTCAGGCTCGACTATTAGTGTAACACAAAATCACACAATTCCCTAGTATCATGGAATAAAGCAGCATGAGGAAGGGACTCTAGCAATTTTTGGTCACGAAATCCCCAGGTGCAAAGCCCACAGTCTACACCAGAATTGACAGCTGTAGCAGCATCCACATCGGAATCTCCCACATATAAAACCCTAGGCTTTATCCATTCAAGCCACTCTTCTTCCGGTAGAAAATCATCCTCACCCAGGCGAGCCCACGAAGAGTCTTTGTAATATATTCGCAGTCGGCGAAGAGCCTCCATCACAGGTTCCTTGGATGGCTTTCTCTGGCGAATTCCATCATCCCCAACAGCAATTTTTACACTGCCAGCAAAAACATCCCGCACTAAAACATCCACACTG
>CAVIOJ010000012.1:0-9729 GCA_963644225.1 Lachnospiraceae bacterium
AGACGGACCGGGAGTGCGCTATATCGTATTTTTAAAAGGCTGCAATATGCGATGCAAATATTGCCACAATCCGGATACCTGGGCTAAAAAATGTGGAACCATGGATAGCCCCGTGGCTGGAGAAGACTGGCAGAGTCCAGAAGATGTCTGGGCCAAGGCTAGACGCTATAAAAATTACTGGAAGAAAAACGGTGGAATTACAGTAAGTGGTGGAGAAGCTCTGCTTCAGATTGATTTTGTGATTGCACTTTTTTCCCTGGCAAAAAAAGAAGGGGTAAATACCTGTCTTGATACTTCTGGCAATCCTTTTTCCATGGAACCTTCTTTTTTGGAAAAATTTGAAAAGTTGATGGAAGTGACGGACCTTTTTATGCTTGATATCAAACATATTGATGCAAAAAAGCATAAAGATTTAACCGGTCAGGACAATACAAATATCCTGCAAATGGCCAGATTCTTATCGGATCATGGCAAGGCTATGTGGATTCGCCATGTCTTAGTACCGGGGATTACCGATGAAAAAGAAGATCTGCTTGCTCTAAGAGACTTTGTGGATTCTCTATCTAACGTGGAGCGTTTTGAGATTCTTCCTTACCATACTCTTGGAGTATTTAAATGGGAGGAACTTGGTATCCCTTATCAGTTAGAAGGCATCAATCCTCCGACGGAGGAGGAAGTAAAGCGGGCAAAGGAATTACTGGGAATTTCATCACTTTGATGCGTTAACGTGTTGCAATAAAAAAACATCCGTGTTATATTAAACCCTGTCGGAGTCAAATATCCGACTGAGTTTAATGATCCTCGTGGATGCGGATGGATTATAACTCTATTTGAGGTGTGAGTATGGGAAAAGAAATGAAATCAGAAGCTCGTCTGACTTTTTTTGAGTCGACAAGCATTATCGTAGGACACGGCGTTGGCTCTGGAATTTTGTCTGTGCCATTTTTGGCTTCCAGAAACGACTGGAAGGATATGCTGTGGATAGTAGCTGTGGCTTATTTTATCAATTTAATCATGCATTTTATGATTGCCGAGCTTTCCTACAACAATGGCGGAGCCCAATTTATCAAGTGTTTTGAGAGAGAACTTTTCGTGGGCCGTTTTAAAAAGATTGCAACCTGGTTGGCTTTTGGCTTGCTTGGCTTGTCTGTCCTTTTAAATGTCAGTGGCTTTATTGCTGGAGCAGCGGCGGTATTTCATGCCTGGTTTGGCTTGCCTTCTTGGATTGGCATGATTTTATATTATGTGATTGCTGCCAGTGTGATTTATTTTGGCATGAAGTTGGTTGGAATCTGTGAAAAAATTTCCGTGGCGGCCATGGTGCTTGTTATTGGAATTTTATTTGTGGCAACCATGACTTCACAGCTTAGTCCACTACCTGTGGATTTTATTGCCACATCCAATCTGATTGCCTTATATAGTATGATTTCATTTTCGTTATCGGCTGTTATGTCGGTTCCCCAGGTGGTAAAAGGCTTGGATGGAGATGTAAAAAAAATCCGCGGAGCCATAGCAGCAGGCACAGGAATCAATACAGGATTGATTCTTTTGATTACTTTTATGACCTTACTTGGTGCAGGAAGTCAGATTTCTGAGAATGGGGCGCTTGTTGACTTGTCAGCACATTTAGGTGGCTGGGTCAGCGTTGTGGGTTATATCTTTAGTCTGTTGGCCTTGTCGACATCATTTTGGGCCAATACACTCAACCTTCGAGATATTGTATCGGAGCAGACCAAGTGGAATGTGAAATTGAGTTGGCTGGTATCGAGTCTTCCATGTCTTTTGATCGCTTTAGTTGGCGTATCGAGTTTCGTGGGATTTACCAGACTTGCCAGTGTGGTACAGGTACTTACCGGGGTCGGCATCATTATTTCCTACAATCGTTCCAGAAAAAGAGAGGGTCAGTCCCCTATTTGTGGAAGATTTGGAATCTTACCTTTCCAGATTTTAGTTGTTGTGAGTACACTTTTTGCAACGGTGGGTGCCTTGGCAAAAGTATACTAATATGGTATCATCCATTTGGTTATTATGTATAAAAATGCGTTAAGAGGAGACGAAGATGGCAAAAGAAGCATTTGTTACGAAAGAAAAAGTTGAAGAGATTGTAAAGGAGATTCCTACACCATTTCATCTATATGATGAAGCTGGAATACGAAAAAATGCCCAGGCGGTAAAAGACGCTTTCGCATGGAATCCGGGATTTCGTGAATATTTTGCCATAAAGGCCAATCCAAATCCTTTTCTTGTCAATATTTTAAAAGAATATGGCTGTGGTGCAGACTGTTCTTCCATGACCGAATTGATGCTTAGTAAAGAACTCGGATTTGCAGGAGAAGAGATTATGTTTTCTTCTAACGATACACCGGCAGAGGAGTTCGTTTTTGCAAATGAAGTGGGAGCCACCATCAATTTAGATGATTTCACCCATATTTCTTTTTTGGAGGAGACACTGGGGGCTATTCCAGAAACCATCAGTCTTCGATATAATCCGGGCGGTGTCTACCAGATTTCCAATGGAATCATGGACAATCCTGGAGATGCCAAGTATGGCATGACAAAAGAACAGCTTTTTGAAGGCTATCAGATTTTGCGCGACAAAGGTGCAAAACGTTTTGGTATTCATGCTTTCTTGGTAAGCAATACAGTGACCAATGATTACTATCCTAGCCTAGCAAAGACACTTTTTGAGTTGGTTGTAGAATTAAAAGAAAAAACTGGTATCGAGATTTCCTTTATCAATTTATCTGGTGGCGTAGGAATTCCTTACAAGCCGGATCAGGTGGCAAATGATATTGCAGTGATTGGTCAGGGGGTTCATAAAGTCTACGATGAGATTTTAGTTCCAGCTGGATTGGGACAGATTTCTATTTATACTGAAATGGGTCGTTTCATGATGGGCCCATATGGAGCGCTTGTAACCAAGGCAATCCATGAAAAACATACCTACAAGGAATACATAGGAGTGGATGCGTGTGCGGTAAACCTTATGCGTCCGGCCATGTATGGGGCTTATCATCATATTACCGTTCTTGGAAAAGAGGATGCCCCTTGCGATCATATGTATGATGTGACTGGTTCTCTTTGCGAAAATAATGATAAGTTTGCCGTAGATCGTATGCTTCCAGCTATTGAAAAGGGAGACTATCTCTTCATCCATGATACTGGTGCTCACGGATTTGCCATGGGATACAACTACAATGGCAAGTTAAAATCTGCAGAGGTTTTGTTAAAAGAAGATGGATCATTTGATTTGATTCGAAGAGCGGAGACACCAAAGGATTATTTTGCTACATTTGATTGCTTCGATATCATCAAAAATCTGGTATAAAAAAATAATACATATCTGATAAAAAATGATTGACTTTTACAAATTGTTGTTATAAACTATTATTCGTTGATGGCCTGATGGCCGAAACGAGCCGGTGTGGCGGAATTGGCAGACGCACAAGACTCAAAATCTTGCGGGGGCAACTTCGTGTGGGTTCAAGTCCCACCGCCGGCATATACAAAGACCTGAATTAGTCACGTGACTGGTTCAGGTTTTTTAGGTTATACAGCTAAATCTGGCTTGAAGATGCGCTTTGGGTTTAGTCTGCTTATAAGTTTGTGTGACTTTTAAGATACAGAAAGGAGAGAGTATATGAAATTCAAAAAAATTGGTGAGAATAAGATTCATTGCATTCTTACCCAAGAAGAAATGGATGCCTACGGAATCCAGTTGGATGATTTTTTAGACCACAAAGACAAGACAGAAGACTTTCTCCGTAAGGTATTAGCAGAGGCCAGATACGAGCTGGATCTTTCAGATATGGGACAGTATTACAGTGTCCAGATTGCTATGATGCCGGGTGGAGATGTATCTTTGATTATTAGCGGAGAGCCGGCAAAAAATAGTCAGGATCCGCTGGATGAATTTACCAAACACCTGCAGGACTTCAAGGAAATCTTGGAGGAAGCCAAACATAAACTAAACGAAAAAAATATAGAGGCAAAAAATGCTGGGGATACTTCTTCTAAAAAAGAAGACCAAAAAGAAGAAAAAAAGGCAGCTTCTAAAAAGAATATCAAGGCCGTACTTGATACACCACTTTGGGTTTGCTTTAAAAAGTTGGACGACTGTATTTTGGCCTGCAAAAAAATGCATCTGCAAGGTACCTATCAATCAGCCTTGTATAAGTATGATGATGCCTATCACCTTCGCCTGCAGTTTACGGATGGAGAGCATCAGGTGGCTGGTATTATCTTAGTGGTATCAGAATACGGAGATGACATAGTAACGGATGCTGCCGGTGGCGCCTTTATTGCTGAGCATGGGACTTGTATTTGCAAAGAAAATGCTATAGATATGCTGAGGGCTTTATAATATTTGACCCCTTGTTGGTGCGATATAAAGTCAGCAAAATTGAAACAAAAAACTTAGGGAGAATGGAAAAAATATGGATCAGGTTTTCGTAGTTGGAGTAGCTGGTGGCTCGGCTTCAGGCAAGACTACCATTGTTAAAAAAATCGAAGAATACTTTGGCGAGGACATTGTTGTTTTGAGTCATGACAGTTATTACAAGGCTCACGATGATATGGATTATGAACAGCGAAGCAAGCTAAATTATGATCATCCGGATTCTTTTGAGACTGATCGTATGGCTTGTGATATTCGTCGACTTAAAAACTGGGAGTCTATCGAAGTTCCCGTATATGACTATGCCGACCATAATCGCTCCAAGGAGACTACGCGGGTAGAGCCAAAGCGGCTTGTTATTGTGGAAGGAATTTTGATTTTGCAAAATCGCGAACTTCGAGATCTGATGGATGCAAAGATATATGTGGATACCAGTGATGATGAGCGACTGATGCGCCGTATTCGAAGAGATACAGTGGAGAGGGCTAGAAGTATCGAGTCGATCCTCGATCAGTATGAGGCTACCGTTAAGCCGATGCATGAAAAGTATGTAGAGCCTTCCAAAAAATATGCAGATGTGATTATACCGCGCGGAGGGGAAAATATCACAGGACTTACCATGCTACAGGAATATTTGAGACATTTGTTGGAACACGAGATTGGATAAAATATGAAATTACCAGAAGAATTTTGCCAGCGGATGGCATCAATGCTTAGTGAAGATGAATATCAGGCTTTTCTTGACAGCTATGATTTACCACGTTTTCACGGACTTCGCATCAACCTTTTAAAGGAAGATGCCGACCTTATAAAAAAAGACTTGGAAGAAAAAGCTAATCTTACCCTGGATGCGGTCCCTTGGGCTGCAACAGGGTATTATTATGATGAAAAAAATACGCCAGGCAAACATCCTTATCATGAGGCTGGCCTTTACTATATCCAGGAGCCGAGTGCTATGGCACCTGCTCAATATTTAGATGTATTACCGGGACTTCGGATATTGGATTTATGCGCCGCCCCAGGTGGTAAGTCCAGCCAAATCGCTTCCTATATGCAGGGAAAAGGCTTGCTCGTTTCAAACGAAATTAATCCAGCCAGAGCCAAGATTTTATCAGAAAATATGGAACGCATGGGTCTGAGAAATGCTCTTGTAACCAACGAGTCTTCCGATAAACTGGCCAATCATTTTGGCTGCTTTTTTCACCGCATTATGGTAGATGCTCCTTGCTCGGGCGAGGGCATGTTTCGTAAGCAGGATACGGCAGTGGATGAATGGTCCTATGATAATGTAAAATTGTGCGCCGACCGTCAGGATGAGATCATAGAAAATGCCTACGAGATGCTTCTTCCGGGAGGTCGTATGGTCTATTCCACCTGTACATTTGCCCCGGAGGAAAATGAAGGCACTATTGATAGATTTTTGGCAAGACATAGCAATATGCATCTTGTCGATGTAAAAAAATATCCGGGAATGGCTCCAGGAAAAAATGAATATGCAGATGTAGATGTCTCGTCTTGCATCCGACTTTTCCCTCACAAGATAAAAGGGGAAGGACATTTCTTGGCGGTTCTTCAAAAAGACGGGGACTATGACGAGGATGCATTTTCTTTTAAAACGGAAAAAACCACGAGTTTTTCCAAACAAAAGGAGTTTGCCTCTTTTGCAAAAAATAACCTTTCTAAGCCTTTCGTAGAGGAGTTAGAAAAGGGAACTTATCTGATGTTTGGAGATCAGCTTTATCTTGTAGATGAAAGCTTCCCACGGCTAAAAGGACTAAAGGTGGTCCGTCCGGGACTTCATCTTGGAACTATTAAAAAAGATAGATTCGAGCCGTCTCATGCATTGGCCCTTTCCATCAAAAAAGAAGATGTCTTGCGTTCTACGGATTTATCTACAGAGGAGAAGACTATTTACGCCTATTTACATGGAGAAACTTTCCCTTCAGAAGGAGAGGCGGGATGGCATCTTATCACGGTAGATGGATATAGCATCGGCTGGGGAAAACTCACAGGAAGTACCATGAAAAATCACTATCCAAAAGGTCTAAGAAGCAGATATTAGCAGGATGTTAGAAAAAACTTTAAAAAGTACTTGACGACTACTAAATGTAAGTATATACTATCAATAGTTAGTAAAGGCTAACACATAAAAATAAAAACAAGCAGCAAATGCACAAAACCATTTAGAAAATCGTATGCCAACATTTCTCCGATTTGTGCTAACTGCTTTTTTTATGAAAGGTGAGTTAGTTTATACTAACCAAAGTTACCATAATGTAACAAATATAAAACCTACTGTGGAGGATGGAATGAAATCTGGTAATCAACCGATAAAAAATCATACATCTCATATGATACTTTCCTTGGAACATTACCTGATACATCATTGTTCTCCAACCCTGGCTTCTTTAAAAACTGCCAATCTTTTTTCTTGTACATTCGAAAATGCTGAGGATGTAACAAGAAGAGTTGACTATTGGGACAGGCAGATGAAAGCCAAGGGAATTCGCCTTGAGATCTTACAGCAAAAGGGGGCATGGGCTTTGGTTTATGTCTACCGTGAGAAAAAACTTCAGGCAGATCTTTTAAAAAACGGGGTACCTTGTTTTTTAGAGCAGTATGGCTACCAGGAACTTTCCATTGAGGCGGCTCTTTTACATCTGAAAAAACGGATTGTAGCCTGCGGTGGATTTCCACATGAGATTGGAATTTTTCTGGATTATCCATTGGGGGATGTGATAGGTTTTATTGAAAACCAAGGATGCAACTGCAAATGCAGTGGTTGCTGGAAGGTTTACCAAAACGAGGAGGCGGCACTTGAAACTTTTGACAAGTATAAAAAGTGCACACGCATCTATACGAATCTTTGGGAAAATGGCAGAAGCATTCAAAAATTAACTGTTTCTGCGTAAAATATCTTTTTAGGAGGAAATAAAAATGAGTAAAGTAGCAGTAGTATATTGGAGCGGTTCAGGAAATACAGAAAGCATGGCAAATGCTGTAGTAGAAGGCGCAAAAGGAAAAGGCGCTGAGGTAGATCTTATTTACTGTACCGATTTTTCGGCAAATAAAGTAGCAGATTATGATGCAATTGCATTTGGTTGTCCAGCAATGGGCGCTGAGGTGCTTGAAGAAAGCGAATTTCAGCCTATGTTTGATGAAGTAAGCCCGGCATTAAATGGCAAAAAGGTTGCCCTTTTCGGTTCTTATGGATGGGGCAATGGTGAATGGATGGAAAGCTGGGAAGCAGATTGTGCTTCTTGTGGAGCCTCTCTTGCAGCAGATTCAGTTATGTGCAACAACGAGCCAGATGATGATGGTTTGGCACAGTGTCAGGCACTTGGTGCAGCGCTTGCCTAAGTTGGCGCGCCACCATTTTATTATTAGTCATAAACAGATGGTTACTCCCCATTTGTTTATATATAGTTCTTCCCCATGTATGTGGAAGACTCCCTTTTCTTAATACTTATGTGTGAATAATCCCTCCGGAGTGTGGCCGGAGGGATTATTGCGTTGTTTGCAAAATTGGGCTAGAATAAACCGAGAAGAAAAGTCGATAATACTTAAAATCAGGAGGATGCTATGTTAAAAGGAAAATGCGTGGTACTTGGAGTGACTGGAAGTATCGCTGCCTACAAGATCGCCAATCTTGCCAGTGCTTTAAAAAAGATGCATGCAGATGTAGAGGTGATCATGACAAAAAATGCCACCAATTTTATCAATCCCATTACTTTTGAGACTTTGACAGGAAATAAATGTCTGGTAGATACCTTTGACCGCAATTTCTCTTTTCAGGTAGAACATATATCTATTGCAAAAAAAGCTGATGTTTTTTTAGTGGCTCCAGCCTCTGCCAATGTGATTGGTAAGATTGCCCATGGCATTGCAGACGATATGCTTACCACGACTATCATGGCGTGCAAGTGCAAAAAAATTATCGCACCAGCCATGAACACCAACATGTTTGAAAATGAAATTTTGCAGGACAACTTATCCATCCTTAAAAAATATAATTTTGAAGTGATTGATCCGGCATCAGGATATTTGGCTTGTGGAGATACCGGGGCTGGAAAGATGCCAGAACCGGAAGTGCTGCTTCAATATATTTTACGAGAAATTGCCTGCGAGAAGGATCTGGCTGGGAAAAAAGTTTTAGTTACCGCAGGACCTACCAGGGAGGCAATTGATCCTGTTAGATTTATCAGCAATCATTCAAGCGGCAAGATGGGATATGCAATTGCCAAGGCGGCCATGCTTCGAGGAGCGGATGTAACCTTGGTTTCCGGCCCGACTTCCCTTGATGCGGTTCCTTTTGTAAATACGATTTTGGTGCAAAGTGCCCAGGAGATGTATGATGCGGTGATGGCTCATCGAGATGCAGATATCATCGTAAAGGCGGCAGCCGTGGCTGATTATAAGCCAGCCCAAGTTGCAGATGAAAAAATCAAAAAATCAGATGGCCAAGCCCAAATTTTACTTACCAGAACAAAAGATATTTTGGCTGAACTAGGAGAGGGCAAGAAAGAGAATCAGTTCCTCTGTGGATTTGCCATGGAAACAGAGAATTTGTTGGAGAATGCCAAGGCTAAACTAAACAAAAAGAATGCAGATATGATTGTTGCAAACAGTATCCGAAAGGAAGGCGCTGGATTTGCTGGAGATACCAATGTGGCAACTTTGATTACAAAAGATGGCATGAAGGAACTGCCTATGATGCAAAAGGAAGAACTGGCAAACCATATATTGGATGCGGCAGTTAATTTCTTTTAAAATCTGCGAGAATGTGTACAGCAAAAGGGCAGATGTATGCCAGGGGATGGATGCATTAAAAGAAAAAGTGATATAGTATGGCAAGTTCTTCTCTTACAAAATAAGTGGGAAGAAGCCACCAGGCAGTTTTGGCTGGCAATACGTTTACGGATTGGCCCAGTTTTTTGGCCATACGTCTGGCACGATAGAGATGAAATTCATTGGAGACAAGGGTGAGATGATAATCTTGCGCTTGTCTCTTTTTTTCGCCTGCGCAAGGGAGCGAAGAATTTTCGTCTGCAGAAGAAAAAGAAGAATCATTTTTTTTATTTTCTCCGGCACAAAGGAGCGAAGAATCAGCAAGTTCAAGAGATTGCTCAAGCAGTTTTAGAGAATATTTTAAATTTTCCAAGGTGGTAGTAGAGGCATCCTCACACAAAATCCGATCAGCGCATACTCCGTGATCTACGAGATATTCTTTCATGCAGATGGCTTCTGCAATATCTTCGTCGTCTCCTTTTCCTCCGGAAACTATACATAAAATTTGGTCGTTTTCTAAGAGGCAGGAAAGCCCGGCATCTAGA
>CAVIOJ010000013.1:0-2109 GCA_963644225.1 Lachnospiraceae bacterium
ACCGCGCCGCCAGTGTTCATCTTCAAATGTACACAAACTTTGAGCCCAAAGACTGGGCCTAACAAATTTACGCAATTTTCGCGAAATGTTTGGGCCACCTTGCTATCCCAAGCCCCAGGGGAGTGGCCAAGTTCTGCCGTCAAGCCCTTGATCCTGCCGCGAAAAAAGTTATCAAAAAATATAGTGTGTTTGGATGAGAGGGGCTTTAGATGAACTTGTCCAGTTCGTGCTCCACTTCAGGGTATTTTTTTACAAGAGGATGGCGATGGATCTTGCCTTCCATGATGACCATCTTTAAGTTGCGAAGGGCTGAAATGTCTTCAAGTGGATTTTCCTGACATACGATTAAATCAGCATATTTTCCAACATCAATAGATCCGGTAACATCGCCAAGTCCTGCCAATGTGGCATTTTGCAAGGTTGCAGTATAAAGAGCAAAGGCTGGGCTTACCCCGCAATATTTTTGGAAGAAACCAACTTCGCGCCACATATCATACTGGGTCACATACGGGCAGGCGGTATCCGTGCCAAGTCCTACTGGAATATTATTTTTGATATTTTCTTTTGCCATGGCGACAATTCCATCAAAGACCACCTTGCCATTGATCTGCTGTTCCTCTGTTGCATGAGAAATGTCGCGATCAAATAATCCATAAGATATGGTTGGTGAGATAGTTGCTACTTGAAAAGCATTCTTTTCTTTAAAAAGAGCAGTAGTCTTTTCCGTTGGCATAGCACCGTGTTCGATAGAGTCAACACCATTTTCAAGTGCCACTTCAACACCAAGAGTACTCTCCACATGAGCCGCTACAGAAAAGCCAAGCTCGTGAGCTCTCTTGCATGCTGCAGCCACATATTCAGGAGGCATGCGAAGCACTCCCGGTTCACCTACCACTTCCGCATCCATAACGCCACCCGTGATCATAAGTTTGATCAAATCCGGATTTTCTTTTGCTATCACATCTACATAATGGCTGGCTTCCTCAGCAGAATTGGCTACATAGGCAAGTGAATGAGCCATATGTCCACCTTCCACGGAAATAGCCATATTAGAAGCCAAAATACGTGGTCCAACACGCTTACCGCTATTGATTTCTTCACGAACCTGAGTATCGAAATCAGCAATACCACCAACAGTACGAATCGTCGTCGTACCGCTCATCAACTGAGTTTTGGCATAATCAGCCACCATCGCTTTTCCTACAGAACGCATCAAGCTATTGGCCGTGATTTTTTTAACTGCCTCTACTGGATCCATAGCCTTTTTCTTTGGCTTGCCGGATCCCGCCAGATGCACATGTAAATTTACAAGGCCAGGAAGTACATATCTTCCCTTTAAATCAATCTTTTCATAGTCCGACAGACTGTCGAGTTTTTCCTTTGGATAGATACCTGTAATTTTTTTATCCTCTATTGTAATCACATGATCTTCTATGGGCGTCATGTCCTCATGACCATTTAAAATGATTCCATTAAAAAGTACGTATTTCATCTTTTCTTCCTCCTCTATTTCAATTTATTATAGCATTATCTGGAGTTCTTCTTTACTGTAAAAGTATATCATCAAAATTTTCCAGCTAAATCTTTTCTGGCATCTTTTAGTCGATTCTCTTTTTACATATATTCGCAAGAACACACCTGTTACAATATGGTTTGGTCCTGGCCGTACACACAGCCCGACCATGATCCACGAGACGATGACAAAAATCATTGCTTTCCTCGGCAGGTATAATCTGCCAAAGAGCCATCTCCACTTTTTTGGGATCCTTTATATCATCTACAAGGCCAATCCGGTTAGATAGACGAATACAGTGGGTATCCGTTACGATTGCAGGTTTTCCAAAGACATCACCCATAATAAGATTTGCGCTTTTTCGCCCTACACCAGGAAGTTTTAAAAGAGTTTCAAAATCCTCTGGAACACGGCAGTCGTACTGGTCCCGCAAAGCCTGCATGCAAGCTGAGATATCTCTCGCTTTACTTTTTCCAAGGCCGCATGGACGAACGATTTTTTCTATCTCATCCGGCGTGGCATCGGCCAAGGCTTCCACGGACGGATAGATTGCAAAAAGGTCCTGCACCACCACATTGTCACGCTCATCAGTACAC
>CAVIOJ010000013.1:2119-8447 GCA_963644225.1 Lachnospiraceae bacterium
TCAGTACACTGAGCCGCCAGGCGAACACTCACCAAAAGTTTCCATGCCTCGTCATAATCGAGAGTGCACGAAGTCTTTGGATATTCTTTTTTTAGAGCATCAATCACAGCAAATGCTAATTCTTTTTTTTCAAGAAGTTCTCTTTCCACCGTGGCATCCTTTCCTTACTTAATCACGCGCTCTTTCTCCTTAATCTTTCCTACAAAATAAAGAGAACCAAACAAAACAAGCTTTTTATTATTTTCTCTGGCATAAGCTATGGCCCTTGCATATCCATCTTCTAGATTTTCACACGAGAAGGCAGTTTTGCCATCTGATAAAATTTCATCTCGAAGATCCTCGGCCGGCAGGCTTCTGGCATAATCAACCCTGGTGCAAAAAAAGCAATCTGCCAAAGGATACATCTGCCTCATCATCTTATGATAATCCTTGTCCGCCATAACGCCCACAAAGAATACAAATTTTTCCTGGGGATAGCATTCTTTCAATGAGTTGAACAATGCTTCAACACCCTGGGGATTATGGGCCCCATCCATCAAAATAAAGGGATCTTTCGAGACTACTTCCATACGTCCAGGCCATGTAGCATTTTTAAATCCAAGAGATAATACCCTCTTTAAATCAAGCTCTTTTTTGTCCCCAAAGTTATCCTCAAGATATCCACATTTTTTGTTGATTAAAGTTTCAATTACCCCCATTGCCAAGGCTGCATTTTCCCGCTGAAAGCCGCCAATTAAGGATATTTCGTAGGTTGATACCTTTTCCACATTTTTATATGGGATATCCAATTTTTGCGCAGTCTTCTCTATCACATTTCTTGCCGCAGGATCCATAATCCCAATCACCGCACTAGTGCCTCTTTTTAAAATTCCAGCCTTTTCTGCCGCAATCTCTTCGAGAGTATTTCCAAGTATTGCTGTATGATCATAACCAATATTGGTAAAAGCACAAACTTCCGGTACTACTGACAAACCAGCAGTCGAATCCTTTGCCCCGCCGAGTCCAGTTTCAAGGACAATATAATCACAATTTTTTTCTTTAAAATATAAAATAGCAATTCCAAGGCACACATCGAACATAGTTGGTTCTAGTTTCATGGGAAGTGATAAAATCTTTTCTCCCAAACGCACCACATCCTCTTTTTCTATCTCAATGTCATCCACCACAATACGCTCTGTAAAGCGAACCAGATGAGGCGATGTAAAACGACCAACGCAAAAATCGGCAGCCTGTAATATACTACTTACAAATGCTGCCGTGGATCCTTTTCCATTGGTCCCAGCGATATGGATGATGTGCATGTCGCTCTCTGGATGACCCAAAAGAGTCATCATCTCAGCAGTCACCTCACATCCATATGCCTTACCAAATCTTTTTTTATTTTGAATAATTTCTACAATTTCCTGGTATTCCATATAACTAAACTACCATAATCAATCCGCCGTCATTGGCATACATACTACTAACTCCCGCGGTATCTACGATAAATATTTCCTTAAAACTTGCCACTTTTTCAATTTTTTCCTTGAGCTGTAAGGCTCTTTCATAGCAATTACAATGAGAAATAGCCAAAACTCTCTCCTCGCAATTGCTGGTAACCTCTATCATAGACGACACCATACGATCCAAGGCCTTGCCCATGCCTCTGGCCTGACCTAACTGCTGGATACTGCCCTCGTCTGTAGATCCCATGATCGGTTTGATATTGAGCGTACTAGCAAGCTTGGCCTTGAGATTGCTAAGACGTCCTGCCTTTCTAAGTGTCTCAAGTGTCTCTAATACAAAAAATGTATGCTGACTTTCTACATAGTCTGATATTTTTTCCACAATAGCATCAAAGTCCAGCCCCATTTCTTCAAATACAGCAATCTGTAGCCCAATCAAAGTCTCTCCGATAGATGCAGACTTGGAATCAACGACATGAATCTGCTTGTCTTCATTGTCCTCTAAAAATAAATCTTTGGCCAGGCAGGCGCTGTTGTATGAGCCACTAAGCTGAGAGGACAGGGTAACAACATATATATGGTCCGCATCACAATCCATAGCCTGCATATAGGCATCTGGTGACGGGCAGGCAGATTTTGGTCCCTCTTCTGATGCTGCTACTTTTTCCAAAAAAGACGCCTGATCAAAGGAAGCATCATCAACAATATCCTCATCGCCAATCTGAAGTGTCAAAGGAACATTTTCAAAATGTCCATTCTCCTTCATCTCCTGGGACAACTCTCCGCAGCTATCTATGATGATTTTATACATAACAAGCCCTCCAAATAGTAATGTGGTTTCGTTTTATTCCTTACGTGGTTTTCATTACTACATCATCATAATATATAAAACCACATTTGTAAATATCTTTTGCTCATTTTTGCAACTTTTCAAATCAAAATAAATTTTTTCTCAATCAAAGCTTAGTCCTATAGAGAAGAGTTTTCTACGACTTAAAATTTTAAATCTGATAAAAAGCTAAAATCAGTTTTTCTAAAGCTTCATAATCCGCTTTTCCCATGCATTCCCGTACTGAATGCATAGCAAGAATCGGAATACCGATATCAACCGTGCGCATAGGTAAAAGAGCTGAAGATATAGCTCCAAGTGTGCTTCCTCCCGGGATATCCGAACGATTTGTATATTTTTGATAAGAGATTCCCTTAGATCTGGCAATCTGTTCTGTGATGGCAATTGCCTGGCAGTCTGTGGCATAAGACTGAGAAGATGCCTCCTTGATGGCAAGTCCTGCCCCTAAAATCGGTTTGGAAGTAATGTCCGCTTTTTCCATATAATTTGGATGCAAGGCATGAGCAACATCGGCAGAAAGCATCATGCCCTGATAGATGGCGTCTTTGGCATCTGTCGCATCAAGCCCTGCAGACTTATAGATTTTTTCTACCACATCAGATAAAAAGGCTGAGCCAGCCCCCTGCTTGCTCTTGCTTCCTACTTCTTCATGGTCAAAGCAAACACCAAGGATCAGCTGCTCCTCTGTTCCTAAGAGAGAACACATGGCTTCGTTAATGGCAGCACAAGAAGAAATATTGTCAATTCTTGCCGCAGATAAAATATCCTGGCATCTTCCCACATAGGCAGGTTCTTCAGTCAGATATGTCTGCAATTCAAAGTCCAAAATATCTTCCTGCTTGACGCCTATTTCCTCTGCTAAAAATCCCACAAATGATTTTTCTTTTCCATCAATTCCAAAAAGTGGTAGGAGTTGTGTCTGTTTATTTATCTCCACTCCCTTGTTCACATCACGATTCATATGAATGGCAAGATTTGGAATGGTAACCACCGGCCGCTTACTATCATAGAGATACATCTTTGGCTGCAAGGCATCCTCTGAGGCTACCGCCACTCGTCCTGCAATACCAAGTGGACGATCCAACCAGGTATTTACAATAGCTCCTCCATAGACTTCCACATTCAATTTTTCATATTTGTCGGATAAAAGGTCTGGATTTGCCTTTAATCTAAGACAAGGATAATCTGTGTGAGCTGCTGCAATTCTAAGAGCCATTTTATTATTTTTTGCAAGAAGGCTCTCCTTTTTTGGCATGTAAAAAGACAAGAGGGTCGTTCCATGATGGTTGATAAAATACTTTTTATTTTCCTCTAAATCCCATCTTTCTTCCATCCGCAGTTCTAAGAATCCTTGGGAGCGTAAATCGGCTTCCATTGACTTTACCAAATGAAACGGGGTAATCCCATCTTTTAAATATCTAATCAAAAAATCATCTTTCATGTGAATCCTCCATAAATAATGTAAAAAAAGCGATATGCAGTGCACATCGCTCTTTCTTAATCATCATGTATCTCAATTTCCTGCTTTATATAAAGACTATTCGTCTTCCACGAAAACGTGTTAAAAGGTACATTGAAAACGGTATGATTAAATCTGGTAATTAACCTACTACAGTAACGTTAATTGCCTGTGGTCCCTTAGCACCATCTGTTACTTCATATTCTACAGCAGCGCCTTCTTCTAAAGACTTGAAGCCTTCCATGTTAAGACCTGTGTAGTGTACGAATACATCATTTCCTTCCTCATCTGAAATGAATCCGTAACCCTTCTGGTTGTTGAACCACTTTACTGTACCCTTGCTCATGACAAGTACCTCCAAAAAATTTCTATATTGAATACTCAATATGTGGCTAGAATATCACACCAAATTTGAAATGTAAAGAATTTTCCGACAATTATATGCTGCTTGTTAAGGTTATTTCTCTGGCAGCGAAAAATCCTCTTACATAGTCGTCCCAAGCCGTCTCCATGGACCGGTCCAATGTGAATCCACGCATGGTCGCTCCAGTCACAAGTAAGAGTTCATTTTTCACAAAACGAATGGTAAATGTAAGATTAGAAACCTCCTCAGGCCTAACGGACAAGCCCTCTTTTTTTATAATATCTGCCATCAGTTTCTTGGGACAAAGAAAAACAAATGAAAAAGATTGTGGAGGACGTTTTCCCTTTATTATCTCGAAACAAAGTTTTCTAACATTGGCATAAGAAAGACAATCCTCGCCCTCTAGTCCCTCTTCTAGTAACTCTTCATCAGAGAAAAATCCTGGGGTGATATGGCCATCAAACTGGTAGGTCATCTTGCCAACAATCTTTGCCTCTGCAAGCAAAAAATCATCGAATGTATCTGCCACAAACAAAGCATTGGTGCATTTTTTTATATCTAAAATATTTTGTGCAATCATTTACTTTCTATCCTGGCTGGCTCTACTCCACGCATAATAATCTGTGGGCCGCCTTTTTTGGTGACATAATCCTCTGTAATGATAACTTTACCAATATTGTCATCCTTTGGAATCTCATACATAATATCAAGCATAAATTCTTCGATAATGGCGCGAAGGGCTCTAGCACCCAAGGCCTTGCTTTTTGCTTCCTTGGCAATGGCATAGAGGGCCCCATCGGTAAACTCCAAGTCCACTTCGTCTAATTCAAGTAACTTTTTATACTGCTTGATAATGGCATTTTTCGGCTCTTTTAAAATACGAACCAGCATATCCTCTGTCAGGGCTTCCAAAGAGAATAAAATTGGAAGTCTTCCTAAGAACTCTGGAATCATACCAAAGGTCTTTAGGTCCTCAACTGTGGCCTTCATGAGGATGTTCTCATCTCCGTCATATTTGTCCTTCAAGTCTGCCATAAATCCCATGGAAGAGGCTTTATTCAAGCGTTCCTTGACGATATTGTCGAGATCAGGGAAAGCTCCGCCACATATAAATAAGATATTCTTGGTATCAATTGTAGTCATCGGAACCATGGCATTTTTGCTGCTGGCTCCCACTGGAACCTCAACCTCTGCCCCCTCTAGGAGTTTGAGCATACCCTGCTGAACTGATTCACCACTGACATCACGTTGATTGGCATTACGTTTTTTGGCAAGCTTGTCAATCTCATCGATGAAAATAATACCACGCTCCGCTTTTTCCACATCATTGCCGGCTGCAGCTAAAAGCTTTGAAACGACACTTTCAATATCATCTCCGATATAGCCTGCTTCGGTTAAGGAAGTAGCATCCGTAATGGCAAGAGGCACATCTAAGAGTCTGGCCAAGGTCTTGACCATATAAGTCTTACCACTACCTGTCGGTCCAATCATAAGCATGTTGGACTTTTCAATCTCCACATCCTCAGTAACTTCACTGGCCACTCGCTTGTAGTGGTTGTATACAGCAACTGACATAACCTTTTTGGCATATTCCTGGCCAACCACATACTCGTCCAACTCGGCCTTGATTTTATGAGGTGGTGGTATATTTTTGATATCTAAAACAGGAGCTTCCTTGGTCTCCTCTTTTTTCTGTTTTTTCTTGAGGCGCTGAGACTGTGGCATTCCCGGCATTCCAGAGAAAAATCCTCCCAAGTTGCCTAAGTCTGATAAGTTGATCATGCTGATATTTGGCATTTTGGAAAAATCCGGTCCCATGGAACCCGGCTCACTGGTATCCGGTGTGCCGAATCCAAATCCTCCCATGGAATCAAAAGTTCTCTGCATACAGTCATTACAGATGCAGATATTGTTTGGAATGTGAATCATCTTGCCCGCAACAGATTCAGGTCTGTGACAGATGTAGCAGATATCCTCGTATTCCTCATCCTCTGTACCTTCTGAGGTCATATCAGTCCCCTCTTTTTCATCCTCTGCCTGCAAGGCAACATCGCTGGTGCCCTGCTCATCGCTATGCAAATCCATATCTAAAGGCTTCGCATCAGCATCAGACTCTTCCTCTATAATTTCACGAAAATCAGTTTCTTTTTCTGACATACTATTTCCTACTTTCTATTACAATTTAAATCGCCAAATCAAGGCATTTATAC
>CAVIOJ010000014.1:0-5378 GCA_963644225.1 Lachnospiraceae bacterium
ATTATTAATATAAAACCAAAGTGGCTTTTCCTAAGCAGGATTAAATAGAAATTTGTGAGGAAAAATTAGATGAACAAATACGAGATTTTCTGTAAAACAGTCGAGGTGGGCAGCCTCTCCCATGCGGCGGAAGTGCTAAATTACAGCCAGTCCAATGTGACCCACACCATCCAACAGATGGAAAAAGAATATGGATTTACCCTCTTGATTCGAAACAAGGCGGGAGTTACTTTGACGGAAAATGGCAAGCTTCTCTATGAGAAGATGAAAGCCATATTGTCGGCAGAAGAGGAACTGCAAAAATGTGTGCAGCAGATTAATGGTTATACCATAGGCTCCATCCGTATCGGTGTTTTTTCTTCCATCGCCATGGAGCTTTTGCCGAGGGCCTTAAAAAAATTTGCCCAGGATTATCCACATGTAAATGTAACCCTCTACGACGGAGACCATGAAGCGGTATTGCAGTGGCTCTTAGACGGAAGCATCGACATCGGATTTTTGTCCCAGACTCCGGAGAGTGACTTACATTTTATCCCCCTATTTAAGGATGAGATGCTTGCTATTTTGCCAAAAAATCATCCGGCCTGCGAAGAAATCAGTATCCCACTTTCTTTTTTTGAAAAAGAGCCGACCGTTTGCCCATACGAGTCCATCGCCAGCGATTTCAACGCGGTTATGTCCTCAGCTGGTGTGATTCCCAACAAGTGTATGGAGGTAAAAGGTGGTGAGACCATCGTTGCCATGGTAAAGGAGGGCTTAGGAGTCGGTGTTTTGCCGGAGCTTTATATGAGAAGTCACGGCGAAGGCATTGTTTGTCTTCCTATTCGCCCAAGACAGTATAGAACCATCGGAGCCGCATTACCAAAAAAATCGCCCAACGCAGCTCTCTCCAATTTATTCTTGGAGACACTGCGTCAGACGATTTAATTTAGTCTTGATTTCCTACTTAGTATTGGCAAATTCCGGATGCTTGAATTCCAATTTTACCAGGATAAAGCAGATGATAAATGCCAGTGTATCTGCAATCGGTCCGGCGAACATGACTCCGTCGATTCCGAAAAACATCGGAAGAATCAGAATCAGAGGAATCAGGAAGATTACCTGTCTTGTCAGTGACATAAAGATACCCTTCTTTGGTTTGCCGATGGCGGTAAAAAAGTTGGATGAAATAGGCTGTAGGAAGCATAAAAACATACCAAACAGATAAATACGGAAATAGTTGATGGAGAACTGGTAGTACAATTCGTCTCCGTCACCAAACATGGATACCAACTGTCTTGGGAAGAGCAAAAAGGCCAACCAGGATACGATAGCGATGATGGCGGCAATCTTTATGGCGAGATTGTAAGCTTCTCTAACTCGCTTGTACTGTCTGGCTCCATAGTTGTAGCTGGCGATTGGCTGCAGTCCCTGGGAGATTCCTATGATAAATGAGAAACATACTCCGGTTACTTTTGAGATGATTCCCGCGCAGGCAATTGGAGTTGCTTCGCCGTAGACTGAAAGCGCACCGTAGTATTTCAGCGTGCGATTCAGGACAATCTGGGTGATCATCATGGCAATTTGGTTGAAAAATGGTGCCAATCCCAGCGCTGTAAAAGTCAGAATCATTTTTACCTTTGGAACGAAATGATATTTGTGTAAAGCGAGAGTTTTAAATCTGGTCATATAAATGATGACGATGACGGCCGATACAATCTGTCCGATGATAGTGGCCCAGGCGGCTCCCGCCATACCCCAGTCAAACCAGAAGATAAAGATATAGTCTAATACGGTGTTGATGATTGCTCCGATGAGATTTAAAAACATGGTCATATTTGGAGAACCATCGGCACGCACCAAGTGTCCGCCTCCAGCAGACAGGATGAAAAATGGGAATCCGAGGGCAGTGATGCGAGTGTATTCCATGGCATATGGAAGGACATTTTCTGGAGAGCCGATAAAAATCAAGAGTGGCTCGAGAAAGATTTCCGTCAAGATGGTAAGAAGCAGTCCGAGAAGGAGCATGCAGCTTATGGCATTTCCTATATAATAGCCAGCTTCTTCTTTTTCGCCTCGGCCGATTGCTAAGTTAAATGCAGCAGCGGTTCCGATTCCACACAAAAGAGCAATGGAAACATTTAGGATAGAAAGAGGGAATTGAATATTTGTCGCTGCGTTTCCCAATGCACCGATTTTGTTTCCGATAAAAAGCTGATCTACCATGTTGTAGAGCGAACTTACAAGCATGGCTATAATGCTTGGAATGGCAAATTGTCTTAGAAGTTGTCCCACGGGCTCGGTGCCCAGGGGATTTTTTATATTGTTTTGAGTCATTGATTTCTCCTATAAAAATAATATATCTTGGTCCAAGATGTCCCGTTCTTTGCGAGAAAGTAAGCGTATCTTAGACAGAGCGTCTTTTGCAACCCACCTATATTAACACAATTATGTAAAAAATAAACAGCCTATCTTGTTCCTTTTACAAGACAGACTGTAATTATTTCTTTTGCAGGGAATATCTTTATACTTCCCAGATTTATTTAAAATTTGATTCTTTGCAACAATGGATAGAGCAGTGTGGAAATGACTACACCGAAGATTCCCTGAATCAGGTTTGCTGGAATTCCAGCTGCCGATGCGATCAGTCCGGCAGCAAGGGAGCCATCTGCTAACAAAAAGATTTCATATAAGAAATAGCCCAAAACCATGACAAGTTCGCCGATAGCACCGGAAAGAATCAAGGCCAGAGTCATATTTTTTCCCTTGCCTATTTTTTTTATTGTTTCAAAAAGAGCCCATCCCGTTAGAGCGGTGAGTGCTTTTATAATGAGAGTTGCCGGTACATAGAGAAAATATCCACCAATTAAATCGGTGAGTGCAGATCCTATACCAGCGGCAAGAGAACCCCAAAATGGTCCAAGGAGAAGTCCGCTAAGTAAGACAAAGCCATCTCCTGGATGAATGTATCCCATGGTAGGAGTCGGTATGCGGATAATCATGGTTCCCACACAGGTAAGTGCGGCCATCAAGGCTGAGAGAACCAGAGTTTTTGTCGAAGTCGTATTTTTTCCATTTGCTGTGATGCTGATGCTTTTCATGATGTCCTCCTATTTTGTATGATTTCTGGCTTTAGCTTGGGCAAAGAATTTGCCGGTTCCAAGCTTTAGTTTTGGCAGAGAAATCCTCGTCTCCAAGCTTTAGTTCAAATTATGTTTAGATTGCAAAATTTCTTGAATTCAAGTTTTTCTTATAGTACGCTGAAACTGTAACTTATAAAATGACCAAAAATGAGAAATTTTTAGGGTACAGATATGAAAGTATATGAAAAGGTTTATGCCTACTATTTTGAACAGATGCAAACAGGTAAGCTGCTTGCCGGGGATAAGATGCCTTCGCTTCGGGAGAGTCAGACCATCTTGTCTGTCAGCAAGACCAGCGTAGAGACGGCCTATATGCAGCTTGCGGATGATGGCTATATCTATGGAATAGAAAAAAGAGGCTACTTTGTTACAGACCTAGCCAGCAAGGAGATAAATGGAAGAAGGAGGCTTGAGCTTGAAGAGGATAGGGGGCTTGAGGCTAAAGAGGATATGGCACGCAAAGCCAGAGAGGACATGTCATCTGGCTTAGAAAAAGGAAGTACACTTAGTCAGGAAGTGTATGGAACGTTTGCTTCAAGTGCCCAGGAGGAATTTTTTAAGTTGGGGAAATGTATTTATGATTTCTCTACCATAGGTGAAGATCCTTCGGTTTCCTGTATCAATCTCTGGCGAAGATACATGAAGTCGGCTCTGCGTCAGGAAGAAAGACTCCTTACCTATGCCGACAATCAGGGAGAATATGAACTGCGCTGCGAGATAGTTTCCTATGTGCGAAAGACCAGGAATATCATCTGCGGGCCGGAAGATATCATTATAGGCTCCGGTTTCCAGAGCCTTCTAACCCTTCTGATTGCCCTTTATGAGGGAGAGCGGTCCATTTCTTTTCCGACGAAAAACTATACTGATGGGGCGGCTATTTTTTCAAATGCTCTCTATCAGGTGGATTATCGAAATAAAAATGCCTCGGTCATTTATGTTGTGCCGGCATACATGACCAAGTGGGGTGAAGTCATGACCAACAAAAGGCGCCACGAGCTGATGGACCATGCTAAGAGGGAGCAGCATTTGATTATCGAGGATGATTATCAGAATGATTTTGTCTTTTCAAGCAAGCCAAGGCCAAGTCTGTATGCGGCAAGCGGCGGGGAAAATGTGGCCTTCCTCGGCTCCTTTTCCAGAATTTTGCTGCCGAGTGTTCGTATCAGTTATTTGATATTGCCAAAAGGCTATGCAAAAAAATATGAAAAGATTGCGGGAAACTATAACCAGACCGCGGCAAAGACAGAACAGATTGCCCTGACCCAGTTTTTGCGGGACGGACATCTGAGACGCCATGTTAAAAAGCTGCATCGTACTTACGAGGAAAAAAGAAAAATCTTGTACGAAGGCTTATGTGAGATTTTTTCAAGGGAAGGAGAGGAAGTTCTTCTTGGAGAAAGCGGCATGGAGATGGCGGTTCGCCTTCCAAAATGTGAGGCGGATCTCTTGCTTTTAGATGAACTTTTGTCGATAAAATTATTGTCCCAGGAAGAAGATGTGGCGACACTTTTATTCTCTTGTTCCAGGATGGAAGAGGAGCATATGAGAGAGGCTATTTCTTACATTGGAAGTAAAATTCTGTGAGGCAACAGATTGATATATCTGGATTCGAATTGCCTTTTTTATAGGGAGAAAGCGACAATGTGGAAAAACCAGATGGAAAAGTCGAATATTTCTGATAGTAAGTATAAAATCACGGTTAAAGATGATACAATAAAAAAAGATGTATTTACGAATAAATGTGTCGATACGAAGATGCAAATAGATTTGTGAAATTTGGCAGTCAAGACTGACAAGGGAGTTTTTAAAAAAGAGGATTTATGAGAACACATATTACTACAACCAACAATCTAGGAGGAACGGCATCCTTTGCCCATCAAAAGGTATTAGAGGTGGCAAGACATATAGGGCCGGTGAACGAGATGGGGATTTGTCACTATCATCTGCAGCCGGATTT
The DNA here is from genome assembly GCA_963644225.1 of Lachnospiraceae bacterium. Classification (GTDB taxonomy): domain Bacteria; phylum Bacillota; class Clostridia; order Lachnospirales; family Lachnospiraceae; genus Pararoseburia. The sequence goes on from CAVIOJ010000014.1 coordinate 5,080, forward strand.
TTGGAAGGATATCGGAAAACGTTTGGACGGAATCGTGGCGCCTTTGAATTCCGGTGATATTGTGATTTTTCAGTATCCTAGTTGGTGTGGTCCAAATTTCGACGAGTGTTTTGTCAACAAAATCAAGGCTTATCCTGATACAAAACTGATTATCTTTGTTCAGGATCTGCAAAAATTGATGTTTGATTCGGAAGACTTTATCCTGGATTATGAGATTAAAGTTCTAAACCGGGCGGATTTTTTAATTTTGCCATCTAAAAAGATGCATGCCTATTTAAGGGAACATGGCCTTTGGGATA
>CAVIOJ010000015.1:0-10615 GCA_963644225.1 Lachnospiraceae bacterium
AAAATCTGAAGGGAGAAAAATCATGAAAGAATTTACTTACACAATCACAGATCCAGAAGGAATCCACGCTAGACCAGCAGGAGTTCTTGTAAAAGAAGCAGCAAAATATACATCAGCAATCACTATCGCAAAAGATGGCAAGGAAGTTGACGCAAAAAGAATCCTCGGCCTTATGGGACTTGGTGTAAAATGCGGCCAGGAAGTTGTATTGAAGGCAGAAGGCGAAGATGAGGATGCTGCAATCGCAGAACTTGAGAAGTTCATGAAGGAGAACCTGTAGGAAATTTTTTTATAAATTTTACCCACTCCATAGAACAAACTTTTTATACCAGTGGGCGGCGCAACAGGTAAGACACGATATCAGGGTGTTTTACAAACAGATAGCAACTTGAGGGACTCGATAAAAAGGAGGTCTCATATGAAATTAGAAGGTAAGAGCGTATTCTCCGGAATCGCTATTGGAAAATGTAAGATATTTGGCAAAAAAGACCACGTGGTAAAACGCAGCAAAATCGACGATTTTGAAGGCGAAATCTCACGTTTTAACCAGGCAAAAGAGACTGCAAAAGAGCAGCTTTCTGGTCTTTACGACAAGGCCCTAAAGGAAGTGGGCGAGGCTAATGCAGCTATTTTTGAAGTCCATCAGATGATGCTTGATGATCTCGATTACGTGGAGTCCATCACCAACATGATCTCTTCTCAGGGCATCAATGCAGAATATGCGGTGGCAACCACAGGCGACAATTTTGCCCAGATGTTTGCAGCCATGGACGATGATTATATGAAGGAGCGCGCTGCAGATGTCAAGGATATCTCCAACCGCGTGATCCACATCCTCCAGGGAGGCGGCGAAGCAGGCGGACTTGGAAGCGAGCCTGTTATTATTTTGGCGGATGATTTGGCTCCGAGCGAGACCGTGCAGCTTGATAAAAAATTGGTGCTTTCTTTTGTTACAAGACATGGATCTACCAATTCTCATACAGCGATATTGGCTAGAACCATGAATATTCCAGCCCTTATCGGTGTGGATTATCCAGAGGATGCTGACGGACATATGGCTATCGTGGATGGCCAGAAGGGCTGCCTCATCATCGACCCAACAGAAGAAGAACTGGCAGAATACCAGGCAAAAAAAGAGGCAGAACTGGAAAAAGCCAGACTTTTGCAGGAGTTAAAGGGCAAGGAAAATGTCACAAAGAGCGGCAAAAAAATCAACCTCTACGCAAATATCGGCGGAGTGGGCGATGTGGCGAGCGTACTTGCTAATGACGCCGGTGGTATCGGGCTTTTCAGAAGTGAATTTCTATATCTCGAGACAGAGGATTATCCAAGTGAGGAGGAGCAGTTTAGAGCTTACCGCACAGTTGCCGAAAATATGGCTGGCAAAAAAGTTATCATCCGTACTCTTGACATAGGGGCTGACAAACAGGTAGACTACTTTGGCCTGGCACACGAGGACAATCCAGCCATGGGTTATCGAGCAATTCGTATCTGTTTGGACAGACAGGACATATTTAAAACACAACTTCGTGCTATATTTCGTGCTAGTTACTATGGCACAATCTCCATCATGTTTCCTATGATTATTTCGGTAGACGAAGTTCGTGAAGCAAAAAAACTCTGTCAGGAAGTAAAGGCGGAACTTGACGCAGAGGGTATTCCTTATGGTAATGTAGAAATTGGTATCATGATTGAGACCCCTGCAGCCGTTATGATTTCTGATCTTTTGGCAAAGGAAGTGGACTTCTTCTCAGTAGGAACCAACGACCTGACCCAATACACTTTAGCTATCGACAGGCAGAATCCAAAATTGGATTCCATTTACGATTCTCATCATCCGGCTGTACTTCGCATGCTCCAGATGATTATCGACAATGGCCACAAGGAAGGATGCTGGGTAGGTATCTGCGGCGAACTTGGCGCAGATGTGACTCTAACCGACACATTCCTTCGCATGGGCATCGACGAGCTCTCAGTCAGCCCATCCATGATTTTAAAAGTAAGAGAGCAGATTCGAAACTGCGACTGCTGATAGAAGTCACTATGCAAAATGTAATGGAAATTTTGCAATCAAACATAGAAATTTAGACAACCGGCTGGCGTCTGCTATCCGCCAGTTGGCTTTAATATTGGCCCTCGTCCCTGACTGCGCTGTGGGATGAGGATAGAAACCACCTTCTGTATTACAGGGGTGGTTTTTTTGTAAAAGTTATTAAAGAGGTGTTTGCCCCCACATTGCATAAGGAAGGCAAAAATTATATAATAGAACCAAGTATGTTCGAAAATAAAATACGAAAAGAAAGGAAGAAAAAATGAAACATTATGACTATCTGGTAGTAGGGGCGGGCCTCTTCGGTGCCACATTTGCCTACGAGGCAAAAAAGCGTGGCAAGGAAGTCTTGGTTATCGACAAGCGTGACCATATCGCCGGCAACATCTACACCAAGGAGGAGGATGGCATCAACGTACACGTATACGGCGCCCACATCTTCCATACATCTGACAAGGAAATCTGGAACTACATCAACCAGTTCGCTGAGTTCAATAACTACATCAACTCGCCGGTGGCAGTATACAAGGATGAGCTCTACAACCTGCCATTTAACATGAATACATTTAGCAAGATGTGGGGCATTCGCACTCCGCAGGAAGCCAAGGATATCATCGAGCGTCAAAAGGCAGAGTATGATATCGAGGAGCCAAAGAACCTCGAGGAACAGGCACTTTCCCTTGCTGGCAAGGACGTCTATGAGAAATTGGTCAAGGGCTACACCGAGAAGCAGTGGGGCAGAGATTGCACCGAGCTTCCAGCCTTTATCATCAAGCGACTTCCTATGCGCTTTACCTATGACAACAACTATTTCAACGACCGTTTCCAGGGCATTCCTATGGGCGGTTATACCCAGATTGTGGAAAAAATGCTTGATGGCATCGACGTAGTTTGCGGCGAGGACTTCTATGACTTGAGATCTCGTGCTACTACAAAAGACAAGTCAGTATCAAGTGAGACTGGCAAGACTATTTTGCCAACCGAGACCACTCTTTCTGATGGAAGCGCCATCAGCTATGACCGCATTCTCTTTACCGGCCAGATTGACGAGTACTTTGATTCTAAATTTGGACCGCTCGAGTACCGTTCCGTTCGCTTCGAGACAGAAAAACTCGATATGGAAAACTATCAGGGTAACGCGGTAGTCAACTACACCGAGCGCGAAGTTCCATATACCCGTATCATCGAGCACAAGCACTTCGAGTTTGGCAAGCAGCCGACCACTATTATCTCAAGAGAGTACTCTTCTGAGTGGAAGCCTGGCGTGGAGCCATATTATCCGGTAAATAATGAAAAAAATAATGCTCTTTACGAGCAGTATGCAGCCCTTGCAGCCGAGGAAGGCAATGTCATCTTTGGCGGACGCCTGGGCCAGTACAAGTATTACGATATGGACAAGGTGCTCATGGCAGCACTGGAGTGTGTGAAGGAGGAGTTCTAGTTGAAAAAGAACTTACAGTAGCACTGGAGTGTTAAAAGTTTTAATTGGAATTCAAATTTCTGCTGGGCGATGTATTATGTGCCGCTGCACGTAGGAAATAGAATAAAGAAAAAGGTTAAAAAGGAGATTTTACTATGAAAGGAATTATACTTGCAGGAGGATCAGGAACAAGACTTTATCCTCTGACAAAAGCAATCAGCAAACAGATCATGCCAGTCTATGACAAGCCTATGATTTACTACCCACTGTCAACCCTTATGCTTGCGGGCATCAGAGAGGTTCTCATCATCTCTACACCGAGAGATGTAGTTGTATTTGAGGAACTCTTGGGAGATGGAAGCCAGCTGGGTATGGACATCCAGTATGCCGTTCAGGAGGCACCAAATGGACTCGCTGAGGCCTTTATCATCGGAGCAGACTTCATCGGAAGTGATGCGGTAGCTCTTGTACTTGGAGACAACATTTTCTACGGCCAGAGCTTTTCAAAGGTTCTTCGCGGCGTGGCTGAAAGAACTGAATCGGAAGCCGGCGCTACCATCTTTGGTTACTATGTCAGAGATCCTAGAGAGTATGGCGTAGTCGAATTCGACGAGGATGGCAAGGCTATTTCCATCGAGGAAAAACCGGAGCATCCAAAGTCAAATTATGCCGTTCCAGGACTTTATTTTTACGACAATTCCGTTGTTGAGATTGCCAAGACAATCAAGCCTTCAGCCAGAGGCGAGCTTGAGATTACAGCGGTCAACAACGCTTACTTAGAGAGAGGCGATTTGCATGTTGAAACATTGGGCCGTGGCTTCGCTTGGCTCGACACTGGAAATCACGACATGCTTCTTGCAGCAGCAGACTTCGTCTCAGCTTTCCAGAAGCGCCAGGGACTCTACATCTCCTGCATCGAAGAAATCGCCTACAAGCGCGGCTTCATCGACAAGGATCAGCTCGTAAAGCTTGCCCAGCCACTGCTCAAGACTGACTACGGCAAGTATTTGATGGAGATCGCAGAGGGGTTGTAGTTAGCAATGCTTGAAAAGGATATGCCTTTGGACGAAATCGCAGACATCTGCAAATGCAGCCGGGCAGAGATAGAAGAGATTGCAAAAAAGAAGACAGGAAGTAACGACTAAACATGAAAGAAAAATTATTAGCACTGCTTGCCAATCGTAAATTTGTAGCGATTGCAAGTGGAGTCATCATCGTAGCAGCGGGAGTTGGTATCGGAGCATTTGCTTATATCAGCACCCGACCAGTAGAAACAAAAAAGACAGAAGTCAAAAAGGAAAAAGTAAAAGAGGACAAGGTCGAAGTACCATCCTTCGTGGATTGTAGCATCGAAGGCGAATCGGTGGAAAAAGATTTGACCATTTATATCAAGGATACCTCAGGAACGAAGATTTCCGGCCTGGCCTTTCAGGTGAAACTTCTGCCAGCAGACAGAGCGGCTGAGATATCTGAGTATACTCAGGCAATCGCAGATGTAGATGCTAAAATTGTAGAGGCTGTGGCTGCAGAAGAGGCGGCAAGTGAGACTAGCGATGCAACCGCAGAGACTGGCAATGCTGGCTCGTCTGATGCATCTGCAGCGAAGGATTCCACCACAAATACATCTGATGCATCTACAAAGACTGGCGATGCAAGCGGTACAGCCGATTCTGAAGAAGACTTAGAATCCCAGACCCCGGAGCTAAATGAAAAGACGAAAGATACTCTTACAGAAATCGATCAGCTTTGGATTGATAGAAAGACTGCTATCGATTCATACGCTACAGCCTTGGCTTCTGTCGATGCTTCTTCTTACACAGACGATGACATGGACGGCATGATTTCAATTTCAGAGATTGATCCGGGAGACTACATCGCTTGCTTTGTTCCACTAGAAGACTGCGATTATTTCCCAACCAACAATGCCACGACGCTAAATGTCAAGGAAAAAATCGAGTATACCGTCATCAAAAATATCGAAGAAAAAACAGTAGCGGCATCAGTTGCGGGAGATGTACAGAGCCAAAATAGAGCTACTCCTGTAGAAGCTGCACCTGTAAATACGGTAAAATATATCGATAGTAGAAAAGAAACAAAAGCAGCAGAGTATGGACAGGCTTCGCCGCAGACTCTAAAGGCTTCTGTCAGCGGTACTGCATCCGCAACCGCAACAGATAGCACAGGAGCTGCAGTTTCCATCTCTACATCGCAATATGTCAATTTATATGCAACAAATGATGCCGCTTCCAATGCAGCGACGATTACAGTTTCCTTGGCAGGACTAGATAGTTCTACTTTGAGTGTGACATCTGCTAATCCTGGCGTTGCTTCCGTGACACCAGCCGGAAATGGCACTTATACTATCGCGACCACCACATCCGTGGCCAGCGATACCAGCACCCAGCTCAATATCACTGCAAATTTAACCAATCCTGTGACGACAGCGACAGAAGGCAAAACAGCGGCAACTAGTCTTGCAACTACATGTACAGTATCCGTATCCGGTGCAAGTGATGCATTAAAAACTGCTGATGGAAAGACACTATATACTGATAACAAGGGAACTGTCGCAACATATGGCACATACAATCCATCTGGTACATACTACGTCGTGACAAAAGAAGAGGAAACCATCTACTACGGCTGGCAGGAAATTAATGGCGCTCGTTACTATTTTGATGAAAATGGTAACAAGGTCACTGGCAAACAGACCATCAATGGCGCCACTTACAACTTTGGTTCTGACGGCGTCTTGCTGACCAGCGGTACCGGAATCGATGTTTCAAAATGGCAGGGCAATATTAACTGGTCCGAGGCTTCCAAAAACATTTCCTTTGCCATCCTTCGAGTAGGCTTCCGCGGATCTTCTGGAAACATAGCGGTTGATCCGAAGTTTGCAAGAAATATACAGGAAGCAAAAAATAATGGAGTTCGTGTCGGCGTGTATTTCTACTCCATCGCCATGAACGAGGCCCAGGCAGTAGAAGAAGCTTCTCTGGCTGTCCAGCAGGTGAAGCAGTACGGCGGTGTCAGCCTTCCAATCTACATCGACATGGAAGACAGCACACAAAAGAGTTTGTCTACAGCAGAACGAGATGCAATAGTCATGGCCTTCTGCCGTACAGTACAAAATAGTGGATATTCCGCCGGCGTCTATGCCAACAAAAACTGGCTCACCAACTACCTGACCCCGTCAAGCTACGGCGGCATTTCCATCTGGTGCGCCCAGTACAACACCCAGTGCACATACAGCGGCCGCTATGACATCTGGCAGTACTCCAGCAAGGGTAGTGTGCCAGGAATTAGTGGCAATGTAGATATGAATATTAGTTATTTCTAAAAAGGAGATTTTTACAATGAGCAAAAACGTAGCACTTATCACAGGTATCACAGGACAGGACGGCAGTTACTTGGCTGAGTTCCTGTTGGAAAAAGGATACGAAGTTCACGGCTTGATTCGTCGTTCTTCTGTATCTACAACAGAGCGTATCGATCATCTGATCGCAGCAAACTCTATTACATTACACGATGGAGATCTTTCAGATTCTTCTTCTATCATTCGTGTGGTAAATGAGGTTCGCCCTACAGAGATTTACAACTTGGCAGCACAGAGCCACGTTGGCGTTTCTTTTGACGCAGCAGAGTACACTGGAGATGTGGATGCTATCGGCGTTCTTCGTATTCTCGAGGCAGTACATATGCTTGGCATGGACAAGACATGCCGCATCTATCAGGCTTCTACTTCTGAGTTATATGGCAAGGTGGAGGAAGTTCCACAGAATGAGAACACTCCATTCCACCCATTTAGCCCATATGCTGTTGCAAAGCAGTATGGTTTCTGGATGATGAAGGAGTACCGCGAGGCTTATGGCATGTTTGCCTGCAACGGTATCCTCTTCAACCATGAGTCAGAGCGCCGTGGCGAGACTTTCGTTACCAGAAAGATCACTCTTGCAGCAGGACGTATTGCTTGTGGCCTGCAGGATCATCTGGAACTTGGCAACCTTGATTCTCTTCGTGACTGGGGTTATGCCAAGGATTATGTAGAGTGCATGTGGCTGATTTTGCAGCAGGACGAGCCGGACGACTATGTTATCGCAACTGGTGTTCAGCACACTGTTCGTGAGTTTACCACCCTTGCTTTTGCCAACGATGGTATCGAGCTTGAGTGGCGCGGAGAGGGCATGGATGAGAAGGGATACGACAAGGCAACTGGTAAGATGCTTGTATGCGTCAACCCACAGTGGTTCCGCCCTACTGATGTAGTAAACCTCTGGGGAGATCCTACCAAGGCCAAGACTAAATTGGGCTGGGATCCACAGAAGACCAGCTACGAGGAGTTGTGCCGCATTATGGCTCAGCATGATCTGGAAAAAGCTAAGCTTGAGAAAAAACTTTCGGAAAAAGCGTAAATTTTTAACGCAGATGAAAAACTATATTCTCTAAGAACTGATGGGGAGCAAGTCTTGAGGGTATAGTTTAGGTTTTCACAAACTAGAGGGGGAAGAGTATGATTATTGAATTTTTGGGGGCAGCACACGAAGTGACGGGATCGTGTCACTATGTGGAAGTAGGGGACAAAAAGTTCCTGGTAGACTGCGGAATGGAGCAGGGGGCAGACATCTATGAGAACCAGGAGATTCCGGTGCAAGCCAGCAGCATAGATTATGTTTTCGTGACCCATGCCCATATTGACCATTCTGGCCTTTTGCCACTTCTGTATGCACATGGATTCCGGGGACAGATTTATGCCACGGAAGCCACCTGCGAGCTGTGCAACATTATGCTAAAAGACAGTGCGCATATCCAGACTTTCGAGGCGGAGTGGAAAAACCGCAAGGCCAAGCGAGCGGGCAGACCTGAGGTGACACCTCTTTATACGATAGAGGATGCAGCAGGTGCCATGGAGCTGTTTGTGCCGGTTCATTATCATGAGACCATAAAAGTCTGTGACGAGATCACGGCTCGATTTGTGGATGCCGGACATTTGCTTGGATCTTCTTCGATTGAGATATGGTTAAAAGAGGAAGAAGAGGAAAGAAAAATAGTCTTCTCTGGCGATGTGGGACAGGGCAACAAACCTTTGATCAAGGAGCCGGAATACCTAAAAGAAGCCGATTATGTTTTGATAGAATCCACTTATGGTGACCGCTTACATGAGGCGCCTATTGATTTTGCAGAGGCTTTGGCAAAGGTCATGAGATCGACTTTCCAATCTGGAGGAAACCTGGTCATACCGGCATTTTCCGTAGGCAGAACCCAGGAAATACTCTACTTCATCCGAAGAATCAAGGAAGAGGGAATGCTCTCGGACTTGGAGGATTTCGAGGTTTATATGGATAGCCCACTGGCAGTAGAGGCTACGGCTGTTTTCCACGACAATGTATCAGAGTGCTTCAGTCAGGAGGCAAAAGAAATCATAGCATCAGGGAAAAATCCTATTCGTTTTCCAGGCTTGAAGATGGCAGTATCAAGTGATGAGTCAAAGCTTATCAACCTGGATATGAAGCCAAAGGTTATCATCTCAGCATCTGGTATGTGCGAGGCGGGACGTATTCGCCATCATTTAAAACATAACCTCTGGCGGCCAGAGTGTACCATCCTCTTTGTGGGATATCAGGTGCCTGGCACTTTGGGATTCAACCTGTTAAATGGAGCCAAGGAAGTCAAACTTTTCGGAGAAACGGTAAATGTGGAAGCTAGCATTAAAAACCTTCCGGGAATCAGCGGCCACGGTGACAAGAACAAATTACTTGACTGGATTGGCGCCTTTGAAAAGGCTCCAAAGAAGGTGTTCGTGGTACATGGAGAGGATGCGGTTACCGATTCATTTGCAGCCGCTATCCATGAAAAATTTGGCTATGAGGCTCTCGCACCATATTCCGGTGACAGATTTGATTTACTGACAGGCGAATGCCTAGAGCAGGGCAACCATCAGGCAAAGCAAAAGAAAAAGGCAGCTTCAAAGGCTTCTTCGAATGTATTTGCAAGACTTCTTGCAGCGGGAGAGAGACTTATGTCGGTGATTGGCAAATGCCAGGGCTTGCCAAACAAGGATCTGGCAAAATTTGCAGACCAGATCAATGCTTTGAGTGATAAGTGGAGCCGATAGAGATAATTAGCAGAAGGAGAATAATATTCTAATGCACAGTGTTGATAAAAAGACAGCCCTAATCATCGGCGGAGCGGGCTTCGTAGGAGCCTATCTCATGCGCCATCTGCGTGATGATTTGGGATGGAAGGTTGTAGTAACCAAGATGCCCCACGAGAAAATCGATGAAGATGTCGAAGTTCGAGATTTAAATATATTGGATCCTGAGGCAGTAAATGCCCTGCTAAATGCGGAAAGGCCAGATTATATCTTTCATCTGGCAGCCCAGAGTTCGGTGGCTCTCTCTTGGAAAAATCCAGGACTTACCGTAGATGTCAATGTCAAGGGAGCAGTCAATGTCTTAGAAGGGCTCAGACAGATGGAGAATCCAGCCAGAATTTTACTTATTGGTTCCGGTGAGGAATATGGTCACATCTTGCCAGGGGAGTCGCCTATCGCGGAGACCAACCATGTGCGCCCGGGCAACATCTATGCGGCCACCAAGACCTGTCAAAATATGCTTGGAGCCATCTACGCCGAGGCTTACAATCTTGATGTCATGATGGTGCGGGCTTTTAACCATATCGGTCCGAATCAGGCACCGATTTTTGTGGTAGCAGATTTTTGCAAACAGGTAGCCGAGATTGAGGCTGGGAAAAAAGAAGCCGTCCTTCGCGTGGGCAATCTCTCAGCAAAACGCGATTTTACAGATGTAAGAGATGTGGTTCGCGCTTATGGACTTTTGATACAGCATGGAGCGGCAGGAGAAACCTACAATGTGGGCAGCGGTCATGCCATCGCTATCGAGGATGTCTTGAAACAAATTTTATCTCTATCAGATACCGGGATTTCGGTAGAGACTGATCCGGCAAAACTTCGCCCGGTAGACGTGCCAATCATCGAGGCAGATACGAGAAAACTTTCTGCTGCAACTGGCTGGAAACCGGAGATCCCGTTGAAGCAGACATTACAGGAGACGCTTGATTACTGGAGAGAGAAGACGGACGAGTCTGAGTAGAATTTTTCGCAACAATATGTCTGAGCAGCATTCTGT
>CAVIOJ010000016.1:0-4485 GCA_963644225.1 Lachnospiraceae bacterium
CACATACATATACAATCTATAAGAAGTTTCCGTAAAATTCAAGTATAATTTATGATACATTTTTGCCATTTTTTACGATAAAAACTGTAAAATATCCACGCAAAGCACTAAGGCCACTGACATCCCTTGCAACGATTTCATCTTCCATGCCAAAATTGGAAATTCCATAGGCCATCGAGTCTTTACTGCCTTCTACAAATTCAGCAATTTCTGCAAGAGTTTTTTGTAAGTCTCCCTTTGGTTTCATAAAAATTTTGGTGCCAGAAAGCTTTAGACGCGACTGCAAATCCTCTGTATCCGGGAAAATATGTACCTCTTCTCTTCCATTGGCAAGCGGGATACCCAGATAGTCTGTGATAGCCTGTACTGAAGAAATACCGGAAATCAGTTTGGACTCAAATCCTGCCGAAACAAGCTTGTCGTGGATATAGAGATAGGTAGAATAGAGTCCCACTTCTCCAAGAGTTAAAAATGCAAGATTTTTTCCTTTCTCCAAAAGAGGACAGATATTTTCAAAAATCTCCTCATGCCTTTGTCCCATGACAGAAGCATCACGACTCATGGAAAATGTCTCGCATCGAATATCTTTTTTATCTAAATCAGGAATGCTTTTTTTTGCAACCTGATAGGCCTTGCAATCTTCCTTTGGAAAACTGGGAAGAAAGACAATATCCGCCTCATCTATGATTTTTGCCGCCTCAAGAGTTAGCATACCAGCCGCTCCTGGGCCAATAGATATCCCGTAACAAATTCCTCTCATAAAATCCTCCTATAACACAACAAAAGCCGAAAACAAATCCCAAATACTAAGATTCGTCTTCGGCATTTTTGCTTGCAATCCATTAGACTAATTTGCCAGATAAAAATCCAGCCGAATCAGTCATTAGTGGACTAGACGGGAGTCGAACCCGTGTCCAAAAATCAATCCCCTGTCCTTCTACGAGTGTAGTTTATTCTTGGGCATTCCCTCCACATCACAGGAACAAACAACCGAGATGCTTTAGTAGCTTCATAATACGCCCATGGGAGCAAAGCTTATCCCATGTCGTTTCTCACATAGATGAAGTTCAGATCCTAATGTGTGAGTGCAAAAGGGTGAACTACTGCCAAATTAGGCAGCGTATGCTAAATTATCTTCAGCGTTTAAATTTAATTTGGCCATTTGACGCATCGCCATACGACTCGCTTCTCCAGCTTCATAATCCCTGTCGAAACCTTTACTAGCCCATATCTTTTAAAAATCGCGGCATAGCAATTTTTAAACACAACTAGCCTTTGTATTATAACAAGTTTCGAATATTTTTCAAGGACTAAAAGGCAATTTCAACCATGAGTTAAAATTTGCCTTTTAGATTCCAAATGCTTTATGCGTATTGCTTGGCATCCTCTACCATCTGGTTGATTTCCTTGCTGATTTTGTTGACATGCATCATAACTGCAAGACCAGCAGCAAAGATAACGATAATGCAGATAATTCCAATAACAGAGAAGCATAACTGGCAAAGATATCCCATAAATGGTGTCTTTGCAACGATGCGTCCTGCAACTACATCATCTGATACAGACTTGCCACTTTCAAGAGTAAGAGCTGATTTGCTTGATGATTTTACATAGTAAGAATCCAAGGTGCGAGTCTCGTCTTCTGCTACAACGCCAACGATATTGCCCTCTTTAAATGAGCCAGCATCCATCTCCTTGATGTAAACAAGGCTACCATATTTTGAAATATTGCCAGTGGTATCTGTACCTGAAAGGTAGGTATGATATCCAAAAATAGGTGGCAATACTACAGGTAATACTGCAAGTAATGCTACGATCACCAGGAAATATCCTAAAAATGTAAGGGTTCTTCTCTTGCCCTTCTTTTCATCAATTTTCTCCTGAGTTTCTTTCATGATTTTTGACATTTTTTCATCTGCCATAACTTTTGATACATTTGTTTCTGCCATAATTTTCCTCTTTCTTTTTAAATATTTATTTTGGTCAAGTGATATCCTATCAGGGATATTCACAATCCACCTCACTAATTTTTCATATAAAAGCAACAATATCTGCTTTTATATATCCTGCAACGATTTGTAAGCATCCACACATTCTGACAAAGCAGACGCGCGCTGCATCACAAGTGCATCCTCTATAATGGATGGGGTCGCTGCAGCAAGTGCTAAAGCCTCTGCCATATCGACAAAATCTGCTTCTGCAAAACGATTGGTCTCTGCCACATAGAAATCATCGTGTCTTGTTTCCTCAAAGCCGACAATCAGCATATTATTTAGAAAAGCTCGATGAATCGCGTCGCAAATCTCATTTCCATGATTGATATCGAGATAAAAATCACAATCCATAAAAAGTTTTTCCAAAACCGCCGGCTTGACATTTGGATACAAAGAAACATTGTCATTGTTGCCGACAGCGGTAAGTTTTGGTGACATCTCTGTCACTGCTGCGATATGAAAATGAATCTGTGGAAGCATCTTGGCTAACTCATCAGCGTGACTTACCTGGTCAGAATTGGTACAAATCAAAGCCTCTGGCCGATGACCATTGTCACGGGCAAAATCATATACATAACCCAACTTTTTAACTATGGAAGCATCCACCCCAAGTTCTATCAGACGATCATAAGCATCACTTCGCTGTACAAAAATCTTGCTGGTTCTGCTGCCGAGCCCATCTAAGATAATCTTCATATTGCCAGGGATGCCATCTCTAATCGGTTCATTCCAGAAAAGAATATCCCGCTTGTCATCGCCACCAAGTGCCTGTGATACGAAAAATGGATAGGACAAAGTGTTGAAAAAGATCGGTCCTTCATCCAAGCCCGCAGAGCGCAAGTAAAAGCACAAAAAATCTGTCTTGTTGCCAAGGAGGATGTCCTTGCCATCATAATGGATAAGATAGGTGCCTGTGACAAAATTCTCAAGGACTACTTCTCTTCCATCTGGAGTAAAAAACTTGCGGTAGACCTTTTGACCAGACTTATTGAAAATGGTCTTGCAAAAGAGAGCTCCATACTTGTTGTAGTGCTCCGACAGACGCACATTGCCATATTCATCCTTCCAGTCGACTTCTTTTACCAGTCTTTTTTCCTTTGGTTCTGAATAGAAAATATTGGCAACTTCCAAGTGTCTGTTTTTCACATGAGCGTAACTATTGTTGCCCTCAAAGCGCCAATAGTCTGGAATGGATATCTGGTTGAAATACAAAGGAGTCCCCTTGATTCCAGGAGCATTTTTGTAATCTCCCATGAAAAATCCGTAGACAGACTCCACGCCATCTGGCAAAAATCCATCATCCTCGACGACAACTGGCAAAAAATTCATATTGGAATTTTTCATGGACAAGTAGAGATTCTCGCTCTCTCTCGAGAAGGTTTCAAGAAGAAGTGTTATTTTATCAGTTTTTCCCATTTCTCCTTTACCTCCTTTGTCAAATAGTCTCTAGCAATCTCATAGGAATGAGTAGAATATTCATCCCAGTCGGCTTTGGTAAATAAATCTGTCATGGCTTCGGCTAGGAGTTTTATCTTTTCCTTGGTATCCATGGTATCAGAGATCTGTATACGATAGCCATTCTCACCCGGATCGATAAATGTCTGATTGCCGTAGCGCACATCAAAACCAATCATAGGAAGACCGGATCCTACAGCCTCTAAGAGGGTAAGTCCAAAACCTTCGCTTTGGGATGCGGATACATAAGCCTCATAGTCAAGATATACTTCTGACAAGTCCTGCTGACCCATAAGACGGATATAATCCTCGGCATGATTGTCGCGGATAATATTGCGAATCTTTCCTTCTTCGGTGCCCTTGCCATAAATGTCCAAAGACAAATCCAAAACGCTCTTTTTCGCTTCAATGGCTGCAAGTGCTAACCAATCGCAATGCTTTTCTCCCGCAAGACGAGAAGCTGTAATAAGTGCATGCTTTCTTCTAGGCTTGGTCGGATATTTTAACTCATCCAAGCTTCCTACAGGAATATTGACTACCTTAGGCTTTTTACCTAAGTATTTTTCAAACTGCTTCTCCACTAAAACCTTTTGAGCCATGGTGGCTGTAATGTAAAAGTCCACCTTGTCGCACATTCTGAAGGAATACTCATAGTAGTTGTTCCAGAGGATGTTGTTCTCATCCGTAGAGCCCTCGCTAAAGTGGTCTGCATGGATAACAATACCAAGCTTGGCATCTTTTACATTTTCAAAAATAGCCTGTCCAATACCTGTGGTACGATCCACAATCACGGTATCTTTATCGGTAAGATGAAGCCTGCGAACAAGCTCGCCCACCAAATCCGCCTTGGTATAAAAAACTCCGGAAGGGAAACGGTAAAAACTGTGGTCATCATCTATGACTTCCTCGTAAGCTACGCTTCCATCCTCATTGAAAAAGCTGCGGCCGTAGAGTTTGGCTTTGCCATCTAAAGGTGCATAGTATTCTGAAAAAATCTTGCAATAGGTATAAAAATCCTTGCGAATCAGACAATGAT
>CAVIOJ010000016.1:4495-12924 GCA_963644225.1 Lachnospiraceae bacterium
GACAATGATTGACTACAAGTTCCACACGACTGATGAGATCACTTTCTTCGTCTACCATATAGAGGGTGTAAAAAGTTCCCTCCACGCCTGATAGATACTTGCAAGTCTTGCCTTCTCTGGTGAAAGAAAATTTTTCTATTTCAATACTTTTTTCAAAATCAGCGATACTAAAGGATGGCGGTGCGGTCACCGTATCCGTAAAAGCTGTATAAAGCCAAATGACATCCTCATCGTAAAATCCGATATTTTTAGTCATAAGTTCGATATTGTCAATAGCCAACATATCGGTAAAGATGAACTTTGTCGCTATATTAGCCTGGTGGAATATGTTGGAGCGATAGCTTTGGGCGTATTCCACACCACTGCTGGCCCATCCAATTCCTAAATTAAAGTTGTAAACCATATCATTCTCCTGTCTATGGATAGATAACTGAGAGCTCTCCCTCTTTGTTCAAGCCCACATCACTAAGCATAATATTTCGGATTATATTCTTTTTTACCACTTTCTCCGTATCCAAATACGAATCAAAAGCCTCATTCTGGTACTCAAACATAATATTTCGCTGTGCTGAAGACCTTCCAGATACAGCATACTTGAGCTGCTCTAAGTAGTCAATCAGCTCAACCCAGCCATCATCAACAGCTGTCAGAGTAGCTTCTCGAATGAATTGTTCGTAAGCCGCCTGGCTGCCAATCTTTTTCTTTTGATATTCTAGTCCCTCTCGAACTCGTTTCATATAGTAGTCCAAAAGGCCATCTAAATCATCAGGATCTATCCCTTCTATGCCGCCGTCTAATGTATAGGAAATATTATCAAGCAAATAGCGGTTGAGCTGTCCTAGCCTTGCTTCCTGCATATCTTTTAGCTCTTCTTCGCCAAGCTTGGCCATCTCTTTTTTCTTTTTTCTCGCCAGTTTCTTGTCGTATTTTTCCGGAAAAGCCTCCCGCAAAAAGAGAGTGATATTTCCTTTTGCAATCTCCTCGATGGTCTCCTGCTCGATGCGCATGCCCTCCATGAGGTTATTTCTGGTAGTATAAATCAGATTTCTTTGCCTCTGTAAAATCTCATCGTATTTCAAGGAATTGACTCGATTCATCTGAGATGCTTCGTTAGCTCGTTTCTGGCTCTTGTTGATGGTACGCTTTAACTTTCCTTTGCTTATTTTTTTCTCTCCATCGATGATGGCTTCTAGGCGCTCATTTCCTTCTGCACCAACAATATCGTCTTCGAGACTGACGTAAAATTGGCTGAATCCAGGATCTCCCTGTCTTCCCGCACGACCTCTGGCCTGTCGCTCAGAGCGGACATTGTCCATACGCCCAATGCCGATAACAGCAAGGCCTCCCAATTCACGAACGCCCTCTCCCAACTTGATATCCGTTCCACGGCCAGCCATGGTAGTTGCAACCGTAACAGCTCCAAGTTGTCCAGCGCCAGCGATAATCTTGGCCTCCCAGAAAGCATTGCTGGCATTTAACACATTGTGGGGCACATTGTACTCTATCATCAGTCTTGAAAAGACCTCAGTATCTACCGCCGAATTTAATACTACAAGCACCGGCTGTCCCGTCTCGTGAATGGCAATTACATCTTTTGCCGCCTTATGAAACTGCTCTCTTGCATTGGTAAAATAAAAATCCTTGCGATCCTTTCGCATCAGCGGACGATTGGTAGGAATTTTTACCACATGCTTGCCATAGGTCTGGAACAATTCGTCCTTGGCATCCATGATGGTACCGCTCATCCCCGTCATCTTTTCAAACATCATAAAAAGATTCTGGAAGGTGACGGAAGCCACCGTACGAAACTCCTGGGAAATCTCCACCTTTTCCTTGGCCTCGATTGCCTGGTGCTGTCCTCCACGAAGCTTTACTCCATGCATCAGTCGTCCTGTCGCACGATCAAAAAGTTCCACTTCCTTTTTTTCTGAAACGACATAGTCCTTGTTGTTCTTTAAAAGCTTGTGAGCTCGAAGAGCCAATGTGACATGACGGTTGATTTCAAAATTTTCCTTGCCATAGTAGTTTTCAATGCCGAAGAAATCCTCAGCAAAAGCTACCCCCTTGGCTGTCAGCCATACTGCTCCCTCATCCTCGATGTAATCGATATCTTCCACCAGGGAGGTGACAAAGAAATCGCAGAGGCCATAGAGGTTGGACTGGACACGAGGAACTCCGGAGATAACCAGTGGCATGATAGCCGAATCCAAAAGTACGGAATCCGCCTCATCGATAATGACATAATGAAGTTCACACAGGAATCGATCTTCTTTCTTTTTTACCAGATTGTCAAAAAGGAAATCGAAACCTATACCACCGTTGGTCTGATAGATGATGTCCGCCGCATAAAAAGCCTTTCGCTCCTCGTCCGTCATCTTCTTTCCCTCATCCTCATCTGCCGCAGAAGGATAAGAACATGTCAATCCTAAAAATTCATAGACCTGACTCATCTCCTGCCCATCACGTTCTGCCAGATAATCATTGGTAGTAATCAGCATACAAGGTCTTCCCGTAAGGGCATTGAGATAAAGAGGCATGGTAGCTGACAGTGTCTTTCCCTCTCCCGTATTCATCTCGGTGAGCAGCCCCTTATGCATGGCAATTCCCGCTAAGACCTGAACATCGTAAGGTCTTTTTCCAAGGACTCTCTCATCCGCCTCCATGATGGTGGCAAAAGCCTCCGGCAAAAGGGCATCCAAGCTCTCTCCCTCCGAAAAACGCTTTTTAAGGATATTAGTCTGAGCGGCCAGCTCTTCGTCGCTTAGATTTTTTATTCTTTTTTCTTCTTTTCTCACCTTTGCTAGCTTCTTCTTTAAGCCGCGCAATTCTCTTTTGGTCTGCATCAAATTCTTCCTTTGAAATCTCCCTTAGAACAAGGGAGCGAAATGTAAAATCAGCGTTACCGCCATTGATCAGCTCGATGGTGTAACTGTAAGTTCGAATGGAAGGGCGAAAAATCGCTTTTTTCTCCCGGATAATCATGGAATCCGCCACTTCATCATATCGATCATAAAAAACAATACGAAGCATCAAATCGCCACTATCCGGACTATTGTTGTCGATACCGGTCACCAACATATAAGGGCTTTCCCCATCAATCAGGGGAAGAGTCGGTTCGATACGATGTCCCTGATAAACGGTTTTTGAAAACCACTTATGTACCACAGTTCCCGGCGGCATCAGGGGATTTTTATATCTTATGGAGCCATCCTCCAAAAAAGTAATCTCGGAGCCATAAGCGTAAGATTCTGCTAACTGCTCTTTCCACTTAATCTCCCATGTATCATTTTGCATCTTTTTTACCTCGATGAAAATCCTCTATCAAAAGTTTGTTATATTGGCTCTTGAACCAGCCCATAACACTAGAACTATTGTCCGTATGACGTCCGTGAGAGCCCTTGCCATATACGGCCGCCCCCTTGGATTTTAAATGAGTCAAAATATTTTTATAGCCGTCCGGATCATAGTCATCCTCGTAGAGATAGGAAACTATAAACTTTGAATCGGACCAGTCCGCCTCATCAAAAGACTGCCAGATTTTTGTATCAGCCTGGCGCAACTTTTCCTCCGAAAGGCTGCCAAAATTTTTCATGACAAGATCTAGGGATGTGGCAAATCCACCAGTACGAAGGATACGCTCATTTTGTGCAATAACTCCGATATTGGTAAGCGGCTTTGCTAGCAACAGAGCATATGGTTTTAGTTTGGAGCCATAGTAGAGACTGCCGTAAGTTCCCATGGATGCACCGGAAAAAATCATATCTTTTGGCGTTAGTCCCAAGATATCAAGGCATTCCTTTATATAAGAAGTAAGCATCTCCTCAAACTCCTCATCTCCTATGTAAAAAGATCCACCCTCGGACCTTGGGTCTGTCAAAAGTAAGAATGGACAGCCAAAAGACCGCATCATGTAGTAGCCCTCAAAGCCCTCCTGGGTACGATAACCGGAAAAATATACACAAAACGGCGGCTTTAAGTCTCCTTTTTCAAAATAAGCAAAAATCTCTTCGCCAGACTTGCTAATCAGGCGCTTTCCACCAGGCAGGAAGTAGCCCCAGCCTCTTCTGGAATGACGGTCGTGAAGCGAGCGAATGGAAAGAGTCCCCTTACCTTTGGCAAAAATAGCCACATGGGCAAACCCCTGTCCCGTCTTGTTGTCATAGGTAAAGACATCCTGAAGCTGATCTTCGGTATAAATCTTTACATCATTGATATCGCTAAGAGATCCTTGGACGAACTTGACGATTTTAAGATAAATCTCCACATCACCGGTCTTTTCATATTCCAGATAAAAATCGATGGCCTGATCGTCGAAGATGATAATGTTGTTTCTCCACCAGGCAATCTGCTTAAAGTCCTCTCCAAAGTCCCCTTCCAAAGAGATATCATAATTGCCCCTGTAGGTGATCTTTCCTCGGTAAGAAGGATTTACTACAAAAGCTCGGGGATTAAAAGATTCTCCGTAAGGGTTGGTATAAAAGTTCTGTAGCTGCTGGTCCAAGAAAGCCTGCACATCCTCAGAATACAAAAACTGTCCCATACGATGGGTAAAATAAGCCTGGGTGGACTCATCATCCATAGGAACGTGTTCCGTAGCAAAAAGGCAGTAGCCTCTAGTCATACCAACAAACCTTTTTCCCTCTTCGGGCTCTACCTTACGATCTAAAATCACTAAGTCCGCAAGGCCTTCTTTTTCTTCCTTTTCCACCGAATCATAGCAAATCCAGTTTGCATTCTCCGGCATTTGAAAGCGGGCTTCCCAGTCATCACTTCCAATATAAAAAATCCTTATATTATTCACTGATTCCTAGTACCTTTCTCCATTTGTTCAACAACTTATCAGTAGTATAGTCCTTGCTGGCCTCATAGCAGCCAATCAAAGCCTCATTCCAGTGTTCTAATCCATCCAGATAATAGCCCAAGGCCTCCTCAATCTGGTCGTAAGAATCGATGTGATAGCCATTTTTACGGTCTTCCACGAACTGATCCTTGTGACGAAAAACGCGAGGCACTCCCTTACTGATAGCCGTGATAGCTGTATATACATCTACAGACTTTCTCATATCTAAAATCAGGCGCTGGACGTTGATACACTTACTGATATCTCGCTCTTCCACAAAAATCTCGATAAAAAAGCGTCGTTCCACCTTTTGAGTCTCTTCATCTACATCCAAATCGTTTTCCGAGTCATGATTTTTTTCCAAACCAGCATTGTGATAAGCCATGGCTTCAGCGTCGTCGCCAAGTACCAATCTCTCATCAAAACCTGCATTTCTAATAATATCAAGAAGTTTGTCTCGTATGCGTTCTTTATGACCATAGGATGCATCTCGGCTAAAGATATGGGCCATGACAAGTTCATTTTTTAACATATATCTGGTGACAGGCATAATAATCTGCTCGAAATCATCATCAGATAAGCCATCCACAGGAATCAGGATATTTTGTACATTAAGCTGGGTGCTGACTCCAAAGTCAATTCTGGCGTCATAAGGAGGAATATCCTCGATATTTAGCCTTGCTTTTGGAAACTGCATCTGAATCTGTCTGCCAACCTGTTTTGAATCGGTGATGATATGTTCTGAAGCAAACAAAAAGTCAGCAACCTCATTAAGTCTGTCAAAAGGATAGCGGGATTCGAAAAATGATGCCACAATAGTCTTATGCCTTAATCTTTTTTCCACAATCTTCATGTGCTGCGGATGCATGGCAACGAAAAAGCTGTCATTGGCACTGGTATCTAATAAATAGGATGAAAAAACTTCAGAAATCACATCCTCCATAGACTTATAAGTGTCCCTGGCAAAACAAACTTCTTCATATTGGGAGCTTACGCCTTTTCTTTTTTTCAGGCGATATACATCATAATAAGGGCACTGGGGATTGATCTGTACATGGCCATCTACGGCCCACTGTCTCATCTTCCAGATGCCATTTTCCATCAGATAGTCGGTGTAACTCTCCTGTCCATTTTCAAAAATAACCGTGCTTGAGACAAATCCCCTGTCATCGTAATAATTACGCCTGCAGATTACATCATCTGCAAACATGTCAATGGAAATAGGATTGCCATCCTCGCCAAATTCTATCTGGGCAAATTTTTGATTGTAAAGATATGCCACTATACGAAATGGCGAATAGATAAATTCCGTTCCCTCCGGCCACTTGATGTCATGGTAAGAAAGCACAGCCGTCTTGGAACGGCGAATCTGGGCGATGGCATCAAAGCAAGACCAGTAAGGAGCCCTGTACATACTCTGTCTGTGTAAAAAATGACGGAAGTTTGGCGCATAGGCCAGTTGCAAAATCTGGTAAGGAACATCCACATTTCGATGAAACAATGTAATCTGCTTGATAGTCTCATCAAATTCGGATTTCTCACGACGACGGTACCAGACCTGCTCGTCTTCCATCCATGTATTATTTTTATACCAAGCCGGTATAAAATATAGCATCTTTATTTCCTCCTGAAGTGATTCATCCTATTTTAGGATAACGATAGTAAACTTTCTGCTTGTAAAAAAGTTTATATAAAAGGCTTGTAAGAATCTGTCTGCCTGTAGACCACAATCTCCCTGTAGACAGAAATCCACATACCAGTAAGCATCATGATGGAACATGGAAGCATGGCCTGGGTCTGAGTCAGGCTACCATCAAACTGCATAAAAAGCGGAATCCCCTGACAAATGCAAAGGACTACAGAAGATATGAGGGAAAAGGCCCAGACATTTCCTCTGAGATATCTCTTGGTCTGCTTGCCTGCATATACATCCACGATGGAATCTCCAGACTTTAGGAGATTCTCCGCTTCCTGTCCTGGGGACAACATAATAAAAGCGATAAAAACATTTAGCAAGAAAATGATCAAAAGATAAACCCA
Source organism: Lachnospiraceae bacterium (assembly GCA_963644225.1). Classification (GTDB taxonomy): domain Bacteria; phylum Bacillota; class Clostridia; order Lachnospirales; family Lachnospiraceae; genus Pararoseburia. The sequence goes on from CAVIOJ010000016.1 coordinate 11,376, forward strand.
AATGCCAAGTTTTGCCGTAAGTCGCATATTTGATGAAATCCACTGTAAGGTGGCATTGTCCGGATACAAAGTAGCAAACTCAGAAAACAAAAACTGTGGAAGCAAAAATACAGCTGATGCAAACATCATGGACATAACTCCAACTGGGTTTAGTTTGTATGCAAGATAACTCTTGTGGGCATACTCGTTGTTGATGGAAACTCGCTGCAGAGCGATATGTTTTTCCGTGGTTTCCATAATGAGCATCACCATAATCTCAATGACGCCGATGGTAAGTGGCAAGATGAGATTTTTCGCGGAACTTCCTACAATCATGGACTTTACACCATCAACGATATTGACCAGCATGACAGCAGTACGACCCGCCACGCCATATTTAGCCGCCCGATCACACAGGTTGATGACTATCATCATACCGGCAATCAATTCCACAAATACTACCACTTTGACATATGTAAGAGGAATCCCCATATCCTTGTAGGTAAAATTCGAAATCTTGCCATAAGCCATGATAAAACCAATGATCATAGTGAAAAACATGGTAATAAATTGCATACCCTTTGGGGACAAACTGTGGGTCTTGCTGCCAGAAAAAATAGCCATGACAAGAATACCGACCATGCCCGCCATCATGTAAGGCCAAAGTCCCAGGATAAAGAGGGAGCAATTCCTCATATCACCTGACATAGCCTGAATCAAAACCATCTGAGCATCGATAGTCTCGGCCTGATAGGCGCTGGTATCAACCCCATAGAGTGGAATATTGCGTCCTAGCATGTAGACTAGAATCGCAAAAATCGAATATAAACTTTTGTCTCGTAAGATGTGTTCTTTTTTATTGATAGAATTCAATTTCTTTTATTCTCTTTCTGTAAAGTGTCATCGTAGATTTTACTCAAACAACCCTATATACAACATTAGTGACCACCCAAGGATGGTCACTAATATTATAAATCATATGTAACTAGATTACTACCAAAGAAGAATTACTTCTGATCTTCATCCTCGTTTTCATTCGTTACAGGTTTTCTTCTGTTGCGATCATATGCGCCCTTACCAACTACGGCTGCAGCGGCAGCTACTAACCACCACCACCATGTCTTCAGACCATCTTTTGCAGATGCTGCAAGTGGTGTTTCTTCGTCCTCGATAGTTGTCAGGTTGTCATCATCATCGTTTACTGCAAGTGGAACTCCTCCATCAGCAATGTTTACAACTCCTGCTGGTGCTGCGGCTACAGGTGTTGCTGCAGGTGCTGCAGGTGCTGCGGCTGCAGGTGTTGGAGCAGGTGCGATATTTACAACCTGTGCGGCTGCTTCGCTTGCTGCCTGGCTTGCTGAATCTGAAGCACTTGTGCTAAGGCTTTCGCTGGTTGAAAGGCTCTCGCTTGTGCTAAGGCTTTCGCTTGTGCTAAGGCTCTCTGATGTGCTGAGGCTCTCTGATGTTGAAAGGCTTTCGCTTGTGCTAAGGCTCTCGCTGGTTGAAAGACTCTCGCTGGTTGAAAGACTCTCGCTGGTTGAAAGACTCTCTGATGTGCTTAAGCTCTCTG
>CAVIOJ010000017.1:0-4592 GCA_963644225.1 Lachnospiraceae bacterium
CTGCTTTAAGTATGCATCTGCCGCCTCATTATCTCCCTTTGGAGCAAAAGAATCAAGGGCAGCATCTACCGCCTCCTTGAGTTCTGCAGGTTTGGTATTTTCATCATAGGAAACATCCATCTTGCCTGCTAACTTGCCACAGGCATAATAATACTCATAATTGCCTACAATAATCGAAGCCTGCATATTCAGTTTTTTTTCGATACTATTTACTGCAAGTTCTAAGACCATTTTTTCTCCGATACAAATATCACATTTTCAGTCGGACTGAAAAAGACAACTGTTTAAAAAAATTTATCCTAATTTCCGCACTCTACACTGATTTCATTGAAGAGTCCCATGATATCGTCCACACTCATCTGATTTTTTTCCTGACCAGATTTATCCAAAATAGCCTTGCCCTGGTGCATCATAAGAAGACGATCACCATATTCCACGGCGTAACGCAAGTTGTGAGTAACCATCATAGTAGTAAGTTTTTTCTCGGAAACGATTTTGTCCGTCAGCTCCATGATAATCTCGGCCGTCTTTGGATCAAGAGCTGCTGTATGCTCATCTAAAATCAGCATCTCAATAGGTGTCATGGTAGCCATCAAAAGAGCCACTGCCTGTCTCTGACCACCGGAAAGCGAACCCACCTTGGTATGCATCTTGTCCTCAAGGCCTAGTCCCAAAGGTGCTAAAAGTTCTCTGTAGTAAGACTCTCTGGATTTTTTTACACTGCGTCCTAAGTTGTAAGGCTTGCCCTTGTTGTCTGCCAAAGCCATGTTTTCCAAAATCGTCATATTGGCACAGGTTCCCTTGGAAGGATCCTGGTATACTCGTCCAATACTTCTGTGGCGAAGGAAGTCCTTTTTGTAGGTGATATCTTCTCCTCCCACAAGTATCTGGCCTCGCTCCACGCCAATACTTCCACAAATAATATTGAGTAAGGATGTCTTGCCTGACCCGTTGCTTCCCACGATGGATACGAAAGAGCCATCCTCTATATCCAGGCTAAAATCCTCAAAGAGGCACATCTCATTTACCGACCCGGCATTATAAATTTTATGAATATTTTTTAACTCAATCATGATACTCTCCTTGCGCGAAGTCGTCCCTGATGTTTTTCAATACGTGATGAAATCACCAAAATCACTAAAAATAGTACTGCTGTCACCAGTTTTAAATCCGTAGACTGCAGGCCTAAGTGAATAGCCAAGGCCACACAACCCTTGTAGAGAATAGATCCCAAAATAACGCTGACAGAAAATCCAAACAGTGATACCTGACCAAAAAGAGCCGTACCAATAATCACACTGGCAAGTCCAATTACTGCAGTTCCAACACCCATGGAAGCATCAAAATATCTCTGCTGCTGGGCAAACATAGAACCACTTAAAGCTACAAGTCCATTGGCAATCGCCAGACCCAAAATCTTGATCTTGCCCTTGTCGATTCCCATAGAAGTAACCAGTGTCTCGTTATCACCTACTGCTTTTAAAAGATAGCCTGACTTTGTCTTTAGATACCAATCCAGGACACACTTGATAATAAGAACGATCACTGCAATGATAATCAGATTTTTATAACTTGCCAGACCACCGGCAAAAATTCCATTCATCAAAGAGTTGTTGTAAATATTGTCGTAATTGTAGATTGGCAGATTGGCCCGTCCCGCAATACGAAGATTTACCGAATACAAGGCTGTCATCATAATAATGCTGGCTAAAATGTCTCTAACATGAAGCTTGACATGGATGATTCCGGTAAGTACTCCCGCGAAAAGTCCTGCAGCAAAACTGATGAGAAGTGTCAGATAAGGGTTCATACCCTGAGATATCAAAACAGCGGAAATGGAAGCTCCCAAAGGGAAGCTTCCATCTACCGTCATGTCCGGAAAATCTAATATTTTATAGGTAATATACATACCAAGGGCCATCACAGCATAGATAAGTCCTTGTTCCAAAACACTGATTAATAAAGTCATCTTATTCCTCGCTTACTGTAATCTCATCGAAGACTTCTGCTTTGTTTAAGTAGTCATCCGAAAGAGTAATTCCTAATTTTTTTGCCACTTCCTTGTTGGCATAATAACTTGGCTCGCTGATCAACTCGAAGTCTAATTCGCTGGCTTTTGCTTCGCCCTTTAACACTTTAGCTGCCATCTTACCTGTCTGAATTCCAAGCTGCATATAATCGATACCAGCGGCTGCAATACATCCAGATTTTACCTGCTCTACCTCAGAACCAAACACCGGAATGTTGGCCTCGTTTGCATGCTCAAGTACTGTCTGAAGAGCACTAACTACGGTATTATCGGTCAAGTTGGTAATGCAGTCAACTTTTTTTACCATATCAGCTGCTGCCAAATCCACATCTGAGATAGTATTGATTCCTGTCTCTACAATCTCAAATCCATAGTCGCCGGCATATTCCTTGTAGGTCTCGATTGTGCTGACTGAATTTGTCTCACTGGTTGTATAAATAATACCAATTTTTTTCGCATCTGGCAAAATTTCTCGGATAAGTTCTAACTGCTCTTTTACAGGAAGGGCATCAGAAGTACCTGTAATATTTCCAACACTGCTTCCATCCTCTGCGGCAAGCTGTGCTGCTACAGGATCTGAAATTGCTGTATAGACAACCGGAATCTCTGTATCCATTGCTGCATTATATGCTCCCATGGCACTTGGTGTAGCGATTGCACAAATCATATCTACATTTTTAGAAACATAATTTTCCGCGATAGTGCTTGCTGTTCCTGTGTCAGCCTGAGCATTATCATACAAAACTTCCAAATTCTCGCCTTCTACAATTCCCTCTTCTGCAAGTCCCTTTAAAAATCCTTCGCGACAGTTATCAAGTGATCCATGTTCTGCGAACTGAGAAATTCCAATGGTGTACTCCATCTCTCCATCACTTGTACTCTTTGCATCACTGCTGCCACATCCCACCATTGATACGGCCATAAGTCCTGCTAAAATTGTTGCTACGATTTTCTTTTTCATCTTTCTTCCTCCTGTTTTGAAAAAATTGTGGATGAAAAATTTTGATTTTGCCATGTATAAATGTGTGTATCATTTCGCGGAAAATTTTGCATTGCCGAAAATTTTAAAATTTTCTTGCAAAAAGAAAAACCGCCTCAGAAATAACTCTGAGGCGGTAATAAAATCATTATCGCGGTACCACTCAAATTGATTACATAAGCAATCCACTCATCCACATACCATCATATGTGCCAGCTTGTTAACGAGTCTGGTTCCCGTCGCTCCCTACTCTGAAAAACCCATTTCAAAAGCGCCCTCACAAGTCCATTCCTAACTTTTCCCATTGCCATCTTCCACCAACGATGACTCTCTGTGAATGTTCCAAGAAAGTACTTCTCTTGTTCAACGGTTTTTTTGTATATGTCTTTTATAAACTTTTACTTTAGCAAAGTCAAGTGTTAAATTGATTTTTTATATTTTATTTTACAGACAAAAAATCTGCTCGCAACAAATTTAGGATTCCATCCTGTAAGCCATCATTGTGTCGCATGCGCCTTTCAAGATCAGAAAGGAGTCTGGCCTGGCTCTCAATTCCATAATCATCGCCTTCTTGCAAATAGGCTATGGCATCAAATATCATGTAGAGTTCTAAATACATATTGCCAAGCAAAATCACCTTTAGAAGGTGATAATCCTCATATGCCGTAAGCAGCATCTCGTAAAGATAGTAGATATAATAGTTGCGAAATCGCATCATGCAATTTTCATCTTTTGCACTTCTTTTTAACAGTATATCTGTAAAAAACTTTTCTGCTTCAGAAGAAGTCAAAGGATCTGCTAATTTTTGATAAGCTTTTATGAGGCGGTAAAGATAGGTATTTGATTTTTTCAGGGAAGAAAAGCCGTCTTCTTTTAATTGGTAGACGATAACTTTATCCACGATATCCATGGGATAAAATAAAAGTTTGCCTTCCTTGCTGGCAGGTTTTCTTTCATAACTCGCCAACAACTTTTTTGACTCGTCGAATCTATTGCTCAAAATATTCTCATGAATTTTTGCAATGAGATCGTACTGTCTAAAGAGTAAATCCACAGAAAAAATCTCTTCATGCTCTACTTCTTCTATCATGATTTTTCTGAGATTTTTCAAAAAATCCAAGTACGGCAAGTCCTCGTTGCCCATGGTCCACATAACCTGATCTGGCAAGGTGCGCAAGACATCTTCGGAAGTAACCTCTCTCATATCCAAGCAATCACACTCCAAAAAAAGTCTGGCAACTTTTGGGCATGCCAACTCCATGGTAACTTCCAAAAAATCGTCATAGGAAATAATTCGCCTAGGATAGACCCGGCATATTTTTGGCATAAGTTCATAACGATCCGCCTTTTGCAAGTCGCACAATCCATCCCTGGTAAAATACTTGCAGCTGCCAAGACATCTTCGGATTTGCGGGAATTCCGTAGAGGCACCACTCACTCTTAGAGCAAGTTTCAAAGAATTATCCCGGCAGTCTAACTTGTGGTTTTCTAACGTATCTAAATCCATCAAGACACGCCAGCCCTTGCAACAGGTATGAGGGCAATCTCCCCCAAGGCAGTTAAATTCATCGAAAAAAGATATTG
>CAVIOJ010000018.1:0-3147 GCA_963644225.1 Lachnospiraceae bacterium
CCTTGTAAAGACCTGCTCTAAAGTATATATTTAGAGTAGGTCTTTTCGTTTTTTGCTCAATAGAAGAAAAACGCTCCGAGAGGATGCGAGAGATTTGTCATTTATTTGAGAATTATAAAATTTACGCAATTTTAAAAATGAGGGATAGTATGAGAGAAGGATTGGAAAATAAAAGTCTATGGGCCAGTCAGGAAGTGCAGATTCGCACCTTTTTGCATCACGCAGAAAAATTGTCGATTTCTGATTTGCTAAAGGAGTTGGGCCAACTTTTTGAGGCGGATCGTGTATACATATATGAAAATGATCAGGCCAAAGAGATTTCGGTCAATACCTACGAGTGGGTTGCTCCTAATGCCATAAGTCAGAAGGAAATAGTCCGAAGTGCCCCTTTAGAAGAAGTTCTTTTTATCAATGATTTGTTAGAAGATGGGGAATATGTCTTGAATTCCATCGAGGATTTGGACCATGAGGACAGACTCTATGAGGTTTTTTCGATGACTCAGATAGAAAGTATCATCCTGACGCCTCTTATGATTGATGGAGAGATTGCCGGTTATATCGGTATCAACAATCCAAAGAAAAATAGGGACATGTCACTGCTTTTGACGGTGGTGTCTTCCGTCATTTGCTCAAAAATTCTGATCCACCGCAGTCTCGCCAACAACGATGAGTCTTTTTTGGTACTGAGCAAGCTTCGTGAACAGTATGTTTCCATGTATTTTGCGGATCTGCAGACAGATTACATGCATACCTATAAAACGAGTAGTGACTACAAGGACAAGTACGGCATTACCACTTTGTATTCAGATTCCATGGGTGGTTATGTAAAAAATGATATCGCAAAAAAAGACAGAGAGCGCATGATAGCAGCCACCAATCCTAAAAATGTGATGAAGCGTTTTGAGGAGGAAGACTCCTTTGTTTTAGATTTCGAGGATGCTTCTATCGCAGGTGAGACGCACTATTGCCAGCTTGTTTATATCCGAGCTAACAAAGCTGGAACTCAGGCTGTTATCTGTGGCAAGGATTGTACGAAGGAAAAAAAGGAAGAAATCCGTCGTGGAGAAGAATTGGAGGAGATGCAGGAAATTTTGCGCTCGGCAGATATGGGAACCTGGCATATCGAGCTGATTGAGGGACAGGCGCCACGAATGCTTGCAGATGAGCGTATGATGGAACTTCTCGGTTTGCCTGGAGAGGAGCTGACTCCAGAAGAAATCTACGACAAGTGGTATTCCAACATTGTTCCAGCTGATGAGGCATCTGTGCTTTATAGCGTATCTCAGATGGAATCTGGTAAGCGTGATGAAAATACCTACCGTTGGATTCACCCGACATTGGGAGAGCGATATGTCCGATGCGGCGGAACCGCCAAAGAAGTCCCTGGAGGATATGTACTTCGAGGCTATCACTACGATGTAGATGATATCATTCATGAGCAGGAAAAACAGGCCAAGATGATAAAAGACGCCTTGGATTATGCAGAAAAAGCCAACCAGCTAAAGACGGATTTCCTCAACAATATGTCTCACGATATCCGCACACCGATGAATGCTATCATAGGTTATGCCTCCTTAGCATCCATTCATATGGATGACAGAGAACAGGTGGAAGATTATCTGGCCAAGATAAAAGTCTCCGGAGATCATTTGCTCTCCTTGATAAACGATGTATTGGATATGAGTCGTATTGAGAGTGGAAAAGTGGTCTTGGATGAAAAGCCAAATCACCTGCCGGATGTTTTCAAAAATATAGAAACTATTACACAGGCAAATGCTTACATTAAGCACCAGAACTTTACTGTCGATATGGTAGATGTGATTCACAAAGATGTGATCTGCGATGAAGTTCGCCTTACTCAGGTACTTTTAAACATTCTAAATAATGCCACAAAGTTTACAAAAGAGAAGGGCGCTATTTGCTTTACTATCGAGGAGAAGCCTTCCGAGATAAAAGGAAAAGCCCATTTTTCATTCAAAGTACAAGACAATGGCATTGGCATGAACGAAGAGTTTATCAGTCATATTTTTGAGCCTTTTGCCAGGGAGCAGACTTCCACCGTGACCAGGATTCAGGGAACGGGTCTTGGTATGTCAATCTGTAAAAATATCGTCGATATGATGGGTGGAGAGATTTCGGTAGAAAGCCAGGAAGATGTTGGCTCTACCTTCTATGTGGAACTGGATTTTACCATCTGCGATGAGAAGATAGAAAGTGAGCCTTCCCTGGAAGAAGAGATGATAGTGGATGGTCTGAATGGAAAACGCATTCTTTTGGTAGAAGATAACGAGCTGAATCGAGAAATTGCCGTGGAAATCCTTTCTATGAATGGAATGTGTGTAAAAACGGCCTGTGATGGAGATGAGGCAGTAGCGCTTATGCAGATTGCACAGCCAAAGGATTACGATCTGATTCTTATGGATATCCAGATGCCTCGCATGAACGGTTACGAAGCTACCAAGGCTATTAGAAAGTTAAACCATCCTGGAGTATCGGATCTCCCTATACTCGCCATGACAGCCAATGCCTTCGATGAAGACAGGGAATTGGCGGATGAAGCAGGCATGGACGGTTACATTGCAAAGCCAATCGATATAGCAAAGATGCTTGAAATTGTAGGAAGTTTTCTGAAAAAGTAAAAAAGTCCTTGCCTTTATGCCACACACTGTGGTATACTCCCGTAGAAAATTATATATGGTCTAATTGGAAACGACACGTCCTTCTTCTGGATGATAACGAACAACACATGAATTTCGCTAAAACAGAAGGAGGACTTTTTATGCCTAAAAACAAATTTGAAGATGTTATTTTTACACTGATTATGGCCACTATCATGGTATACGGAATGGTGGTCTACAACGTAGCCCTAAACACGGGAGCGATTACAGGAGCAACATTTGTCGCAGCTCTTCATGAATTGCCAATCATGGTTCCTGTAGCATTTGTACTTGAGTTCTTTGTTGTCGGAAAAATTGCCAAAGCACTCGCATTTACCGTGGTTCGCCCAACAGATCGTCCACAGGTGATTACCTATGCAATCTCTATTTGCATCTGCTGCATTATGTGTCCAATCATGAGTCTTGTAGCAACTATTTTATTTAAAGATACAAAGACTTTTGGAACCTGGATTCAGACCTGGGGGATGAA
>CAVIOJ010000018.1:3224-4885 GCA_963644225.1 Lachnospiraceae bacterium
ATGAATTTCCCTATGGCAATCTGCTATCAGATGTTTTACTGTGGACCTTTGGTTCGTTTGATTTTCCGTACAATTTTCAGAAGAAATGAAAAAGGAAATACAAATCAGGAAGAAAAATAATTGCAAAAAAGATTGAGAAACCCTTATTTCCTATTATAATATAGGAATGAGGGTTTTTTATTTTGCAGGATTTTAGAGTATTAGGACCTGCAACTATAAAATGAACCAAAATAGAATATTTTATGCGGGAAATCCCGGAGAAAGGAAGCAATATGTCAGATTACAAGATGAACACCAAGTGCGTACAGGCTGGCTATACACCAGGAAATGGAGAGCCAAGACAGATACCGATCGTACAGTCAACTACTTTTAAATATGATACCAGTGAGGATATGGGCAAGCTTTTTGACTTGGAGGCGTCAGGATATTTTTACACACGTCTGCAGAATCCTACCAATGATATGGTGGCAGCAAAAATTGCCGAATTAGAAGGCGGTAGCGCAGCTATGCTTACTTCTTCTGGTCAGGCAGCCAACTTTTTTGCTCTCTTCAATATCTGTGAGAGCGGCAGCCATATAGTTGCATCTTCTTCTATCTACGGAGGAACTTTCAACCTGATTTCCGTTACCATGGCAAAAATGGGAATCGATGTGACTTTCGTATCACCTGATTGCAGCGAAGAAGAATTAAATGCAGCTTTTCAGGAAAATACACGTGTAGTATTTGGTGAAACTATCGCCAATCCTGCTCTTACCGTACTTGATATTGAAAAATTTGCCAAGGCAGCACATGCTCATGGTGTACCACTCATCGTGGACAACACTTTCCCAACACCGGTAAACTGCCAGCCAATCAAGTGGGGCGCAGATATTGTTACCCATTCCACCACAAAATATATGGATGGTCATGGTGCAGCAGTGGGCGGAGCAATCGTAGATTCCGGCAATTTTGACTGGATGGCTTATGCTGACAAATATCCAGGCCTTTGCACACCAGACGAGTCTTATCATGGTATCACTTATGCTGAAAAATTTGGCAAAGAGGGAGCTTTCATTACAAAATGTACTTCTCAGCTCATGCGTGATTTGGGTTCTATCCAGTCACCACAGAATGCTTTTATCTTGAATCTTGGTCTGGAGTCTTTGCATGTGCGTATGCCAAGACATGTAGAAAATGGTCAGGCAGTTGCTGAATTTTTGCAGCAGCATCCTATGGTAGAATATGTCAATTACCCAGGACTTGAAGGGGACAAATACTACGAACTCTCCAAGAAATATATGCCAAATGGCGGTTGTGGAGTGGTTTCCTTCGAGGTAAAAGGTGGCAGAGCGGCAGCAGAAAAATTCATGAAGAATCTCAAACTTGCTGCAATCGAAACTCATGTGGCAGATGCCAGAACCTGTTGCTTGAACCCTGCAACTTCTACCCACAGACAGATGTCTGATGAGCAGTTGCTTGAAGCTGGCGTACCAGCAGGATTGATTCGTATTTCATGCGGACTTGAGGACAAGGAAGATTTGATCGCTGACTTGTCTCAGGCACTTGCAGCTATCTAACTTAGTCGGATAAATTCTTCTCTTCTAAGAGCTAGCGAATAAAATCTGTAGAAAAATTCCTCACTTTTAAGCAAAAAAGTGGGGAATTTTTGGCTTATAGAGAAT
>CAVIOJ010000019.1:0-4012 GCA_963644225.1 Lachnospiraceae bacterium
ATCTGAGAGAAAATATTTTTTGCAATATAAGATGACTGCGAGCAGTGGGACTGGTCACTAACATGTGGCTCATCTACAACCACATATACCACCACTTGCGGATCATCTACTGGGGCAAATCCAATAAATGAAACTACGTAATTTCCAGTTCCACGAGGTATCTTTTCCGCTGTTCCGGTCTTTCCTCCAATAGCATAGCCTTCTACAGCTGCCTTCGCTCCAGTACCCTCACTTACTACAGTATACATATAGTCTCGCAAGGTATCGCTTACTTCCTGTGAAACAGTTTCTTTTAATACTACTGAGCTGGTTTCTTTTATGGTATTTCCACTGTCGTCAACTACCTTTTTTACCACGTGAGGCTGATAGAGATCGCCACCATTTATAAGCGAGCAAAAAGATGATGCCAGCTGAATCATGGTAACATTGAAGCCCTGTCCGAAAGATGCAACACCCAGGTTGGAATCAGTATTTGCCAGATCCTCTTCCGAAAAAATCAAAGATGCAGTAGATGCCTCACCCGGCAGGTCAATTCCAGTTTTTTCACCAAAGCCATAAGCTCTCGAATATTTCGCAAAATTTGAAGGACCGATAGCAAAAACCATCTGCATCAGTGAGTCGTTGCAGGAATCCCGCAGGGCCCCGCGCAAATCCTCCACACCGTGACCGCTTCTGTTAACACAGTGAATCTCATGGCCACTTAAAACCTGATAACCATCACAGACATATGTCTCGTTTCCTGAAAGGGTGCCAGAGTCCAAGCCCATAGCCTCAGTAAAAGGCTTGAAGGTAGAACCCGGCTCAAAGGTACTTGACACCGAATAGTTCTGCCAGAGTTGGTTCAAGATATTCATCTGGTCCTCTTCCGACATGGACTCCAATTCCGATTCACTAAAATAAGCACTTAAATCTTTTGGGTTATTTAAGTCGAAATATGGATAGGTGGCCATAGCCAAAATATCGCCATTGTTCGGATCCATAACGATGACTGATGTATTGTCACTTCCCGTTACATTTTCAATATTTTTTTCGAGTTCTGCAGTGGTATCTGTTTCTGTATTCGATGTATCTGTATCAGTAGTTTGGGTGGTATCTACAGTAGTCTCCTCCTGCATCATCTCCTGGTTGGCCTGGGTGATGGCAGATTCTACGATAGACTGGATATTGGCATCTAAGGTAGTCACCAAAGAATATCCATTTTTTGCATCGATAACAGTATTTTCCACATCACTGTCGGAATTCATATAGCCATAAGAACGGCCATTGGTACCATTTAGTGTGTCATTATATTTATTTTCCAGTCCGATGACTCCCGTCGTGGAATTGGCAAAACCTAAAACTGCTGAAGCCAACGAATTATAAGGATAAGTCCTCTGATACTCTTTTTCAAACCAGATACCAGCTATCTGATCAGATGTGTCCTCATCCTCCATGACAGCCTCAAAAGCCGTCTTTTCTTCATAAGAAACTTTTTTCGCAAGAACTGTATATTCCCTGTTGGGATGTTCTTGCAATGCTGTATTTACTGCATCAGCTGTAATCTCAGGAAAGCATTGGGTCAAATAGGAAATAGTAGTTGCCACCTTGTCCTCGTTTGCATTTAACACCTTATTGTCTAAGATGACATTGTAGACATCCACACATGTGGCAAGCACAGTCCCCTTGCTGTCGATTATATCTCCTCTTTTAAAAGGAATCACTGTACTGTCATACTCCTGCTGAGAGAGGACGATTTTTTCATATTTGTCACCGCTGGTGTACTCGATATACATAAGGCGAATGATAAGTATCACAAAAAGAATGCATAATCCTCCAAAAATCAAATAGAGTCTATTATGCATTCTATGCAAGAGTCTTTTCGGTTTCTTTCTTTTTTGTCTTCGTACTTCTCTAGCCAAGGAAAACTCCAATCAAACTACGGAATATTGTTGTACTGATTCATATAATCATTATTATCCATTGTATAATACACTATTTGGTCCTGGTTTGCATAGACCATACCCATCTCATTCAAGGCCTGATTCTTGATGTCATTCAAGTTGCTCTGGCTTGCGATACGGCTCTCTGTTGCGCTGTTAGAGGCCTTCAAATCAGAAATATCCTGCTCCAAAGAAGCAATGTTGTTTCTATGTGTTGTGATGCTGTTGGTCAGATTGACATATCCCACAAAAAGACCAACCAAAGCGATTGAAGCCACTGCAAGATAAAATGAATAGAACTTTCTCTTTCTCGCAGCAACCGCCTGCTGATGTCTCTTTCTGCGAAGCTGTCTTTCTCTTTCTTCCTGGCGCTCGCGCTCTCTTGTATATCGGTCTGAAAGTGGTGCTTCTACCTGTCTTACCACATTTCCTTCTTCATAATAATATGTCTTTACTTCTCTCATAGTCGCTTTCCTCCTTGAAAACTCTACGCCTCTATATGTCTTTCAAACACACGCAGCTTTGCGCTCCTCGATCTGCTGTTGTGCTCTAATTCCTCCTCGGATGGCAAAATTGGTTTTCTTGTAACCACTCTGCCCTTGGACTTTTTCCCACATACGCACACCGGAAAATCCTTTGGGCAAGTACATGGGTCCTGATTCTTTTTAAAAGTATTTTTTACTATGCGATCCTCTAAAGAATGGAAGGTAATGATGCAGATTCTTCCATCCTCTGTAAGCAAGTCGATAAACCGATCTAAGTTTTTCTCTAAAACTTCTAATTCTCTATTTAACTCTATACGGATTGCCTGATAGGTACGCTTTGCCGGATGGCCGCCTGTTACCTGCAGTTTCTTAGGGATTGACTTTTCAATGATTCGGTTCAAATCTCCTGCTGTTTCAATTCGTCTTTGGCTTCTTGCAGCGACGATATTTTTTGCAATATTTTTTGCGAATCGATCCTCTCCGTAATCTCTTATGATGCGAAAGAGTTCTTCCTCGCTATAGTCATTTACGATATCAGCCGCTGTCATGGGATTGTCCTGATTCATCCGCATATCAAGTAAAGCATCCTCAACCATGTAGGAAAATCCCCTCTCCGGTGTATCAAGCTGAAAAGAAGATACTCCCAAATCCAAGATGATTCCGTCGACTTTTTCTATGCCAAGCTTTTGAAGCTGACCTGCCATATCTTCGTAATTGCTGTGAACAAAAGTAACCTTGTCGCCAAACTCTGCCAAACGCTCCCCGGCCGCATGCAGTGCATCATAGTCCTGATCGATTCCTATGAGTCTGCCGCCATCCAATCTTTTTGCGATTTCATAAGAATGGCCGCCACCGCCTAGGGTTCCATCTACATAGATGCCATCTTTTTTTATATTTAAATTGTCTATAGTTTCCTGTAAAAGAACGGAATAATGATTGAATTCCATATATATCTCTCCGACTAAGTTAAATGCTAAGTCCAAGTTCTGCCATATGCTCGACAATTTCATCCATGTCGTCATAGCTGCTGGCATTTTCGTAACTTTCCTTATCCCAGATCTCAATCTTGGATAAAACTCCAACCAAGACAACATCCTTTTGAAGTCCGGCAAATTCACGAAGCACAGAAGGAATCAGGATACGCCCCTGCTTATCCACTTCGCAAGTAGCAGCTCCTGCAAAGAAGAACCTCATAAACTTTCTGGCATCCTTGGTTGTGGTATTTACTTCCTGGAATTTTTCCTCGATGCGATCCCACTCTTTTTGTGAGTATACGTACAAGCATCCATCTACACCCTTGGTAACAACGAACTGTTCACCAAGCTGTTCGCGAAATTTTGCCGGCATAATCAATCTGCCTTTGGCATCTATGCTGTGTGAATATTCGCCCATGAACATGCTTATACGTCCTCCTTTCAAAAAGATTTGTGATTTCATCTGCAGTTATCAACAAAGTTATCAACTTATCCACCACTTTGTGACACTCTACACCACTTTCCACCACTTTTAACTACATTCTAGGGTATTTTGGGGTAAAAAGCAAGCCTGAAAACCTAGTAAAATCAAGGCTTTCAGGCTTGTGGAGACAAGTGGAGGGCAATCCCACTA
>CAVIOJ010000019.1:4050-10247 GCA_963644225.1 Lachnospiraceae bacterium
TATTTTGTTTTTGCTTCAGCAATCCTCGTACAAACAAAATGGCAGAAATGACCATCAAAATGACTGCTAAGACTTGTGAAGCTGCCAAATCGCTCCCCCAGAGTTTCAACTGGTCCGTGCGCAGGCTTTCAATGAAGAATCGTCCCAATCCGTAGAAAAAGAGGTAAAAGCAAAATAGCTCACCATCGAATTTCTTTCTTTTTGTCCAAAGAATAATAAACAAAAAGAGACATAAATTCCACATAGACTCATACAAAAATGTAGGATGGACAGATACAAAGGTCACTCCGTCTCTCACCACCGCATGCTCTAACATCTCCTCTGTGATATCACTCATAGAGCGAACTGCATTCAAAGGAAGTTCCATGGCAAAGAGCCCATCCGTGTATTGTCCAAAGGCTTCCCGGTTAAAAAAATTGCCCCAGCGGCCTAAAATCTGTCCCACCAAAAGGCCGGGCGCCGCAGTATCTGCAAAAAGTTTAAAATTAATCTTTTTGATTCGACACATAATAAAAGCAGTCAAAATACCAGCCAAAACTCCACCATAGATAGCGAGTCCGCCCTGGCGAATATTAAAGATACTAAGCAAGTCATCCTTGTAATAGTCCCAGGCAAAGATAACATAGTAAGCTCTTGCCCCTATCACGGCAAATATAATGGTAAAAATGCAGACATCCAAAGAGATATCCGAATCTAATCCAGCCTTTTTTGCCCGTCTTAGAATCAAGGAGACGCCAAGAAGCATTCCAAGCGCTATGACCATCCCATAAAAAGCAATTTGCACGCCAAATAGGGAGATGGATTTACCCACATGTTCAAGATAAATATGAAGGTTTGGAAAATTAATCTGTGTACTCAATTCATTCTCCTCCGACCAAGTTAGATAATAAGCATGGCATCGCCAAAGCTAAAGAAGCGATACTTTTGCTTTACAGCTTCCTCGTAAGCCGCCATCACATGTTCTCTGCCCGCTAGCGCACTGACAAGCATCACAAGAGTCGACTCAGGCAGATGGAAGTTGGTAATAAGTCCATCAATCACCTTAAACTCATAGCCTGGATAGATAAAGATCTCCGTCCAGCCACTCTTCTCACGAAGACTTCCATCCTCTTCTGCTGCAGATTCCAAAGTTCTCGTACTAGTAGTTCCAACAGAAATCACACGTCCTCCTGCAGCTTTGGTCTCATTTATAAGATCTGCCGCTTCCTTTGAAATCTGGAAAAATTCAGAATGCATATGGTGATCCAATACATTATCCACCTTTACAGGCCTAAATGTTCCAAGACCCACATGTAAGGTAACCTCTGCAATACGAACGCCCTTTTTCTTGATCTGTTCTAAGAGTTCTTCTGTAAAATGAAGTCCTGCCGTCGGTGCTGCTGCAGAACCGTCATATTTTGCATAGACGGTCTGGTAGCGATTTTTGTCCTTTAGTTCGTGGGTGATATAAGGTGGCAGCGGCATCTGACCCAGCTGATCCAAAATCTCCTCAAAAATCCCCTGATAAGAAAAGCGAATCAGACGATTGCCTTCCTCTACAATATCGATAACTTCACCTTTTAAAAGTCCATCTCCAAAGGAAAGTTTTGTTCCCACTTTCGCTTTTTTTCCAGGCTTGACCAAAGTCTCCCAGACATCGTCACTCTTTCTCTTTAAAAGAAGAATTTCCACCTTTGCACCGGTTTCTTCTCTAATGCCAAAAAGTCTTGCTGGAATTACTTTTGTATTGTTGATAACCAAACAGTCCCCAGGATTTAGATATTCCAAAATATCATAAAAATGGCGATGGGTCACATCGCCACTTTCTTTTCCAAGGACCATAAGTCTAGAATTTGATCTTTTTTCCAGAGGATCCTGAGCAATCAGTTCCTCCGGAAGATCATAATAAAAATCTTTTACGTCCATTTTATTCCTTACTTTCTAAGTTCTATTCCCATAGCCTCGAGAGCCTTCAAAATACGATTCATTGCAGATGTAATATCCTCTTCCTCAAGGTTTTTATCTTTTGCTCTGAATGTCAGAGAATAAGCAACTGACTTGAATCCGTTTAGAATCTGATTTCCCTCATATATATCGAAGAGTTCATAAGACTCTAAGTAAGCTCCGCCCTTGCTTTCAAAAACATCTTCAATCTGACCCACCAAAATCTCCTTTGGTACAACCATACTGATATCACGGCTGGCTGCAGGGAATTTTGCAACGCCCTCGAACTTTTTATCAAAGTTTACAAATTCCATCAATGCTGGCATATCTAAAACTGCTACATAAGTGCGTTCCTTGATACCATAGTTGGCGCATACTCTAGGATGAACTTCGCCCAAGAATCCAATGACTTCTCCGCGGTAAGATACCAAAGCCTGTCTTCCTGGATGGAGGTAGTTTTTCTTTGCATCCGGATTGTATGATAAACGCTCTGTCAATCCAAGCTGAGATGTAATCTCCTCAATGACACCCTTCATGGTAAAGAAGTCTCCCTCGCCATACATTCCCAAGGTAAGCTGCATTCTCTCATCAGGAAGTTCAGTCACTGGAAGCTGTTTTGGCAAGTAGATGTTGCCCATCTCAAAGAGTCTTACATCCTTGTTACGACGGTTGGCATTGGTTGCAAGAGATGTAAGCATACCATTTAAAGAGAGAGTTCTCATAATACTAAAGTCCTCTCCAAGAGGATTTGAGATTACAATAGCCTCTCTTGCCGAATCATCAGCATCCAAAAGAAGCTTATCAAATACCTTAGGGCTTTCAAAAGAATATGTCATTCCCTGTGAAAATCCACAGAACTGAGCTACATTTCTCACAATTTTTTCCACACGAAGTTTTTCAGACAAACGTCCTGTAGTTGCCTCTCCACTTGGAAGAGAAGTAGGGATTTTGTCATAACCAAAGAAACGAGCAACTTCTTCAGCAAGGTCTGCATAAGAGCAAAGATCCTGTCTCCAAGAAGGGATGATAACTTCATTGGCATCGGCATCATAGCCCAAGTCCAAACGCTTGAAGTAACCAAGCATCTCTTCAGCGCTGATATCGGTTCCAAGCATCTTGTTGTATTTTTCTGGTTCAAAAGGAAGTCTTCTTCCCTCCATTTTTTTGCTGTAGATATCAACTACTCCGCCTACAACTTCACCGGCGCCAAGTTCCTCTACCAACTGGCAGGCGCGGTTGATTGCTTCTATGGCATTGTTTGGATCCAAACCTTTTTCAAACTTGCCGGAAGCATCGGTACGAAGTCCAACTCTCTTTGAAGAAAGTCTGATGTTGGTTCCGTCAAAACATGCTGCCTCAAAAAGCATGGTTGTAACATTATCTGTAATCATGGAATTTTCACCACCCATGATACCAGCAAGTCCAACTGCCTTCTTGCCATCACAGATCATAAGAACATTTTCATCTACATTTCTCTCCTGGCCATCTAAGGTCACGAAAGTCTCTCCCGCATTTGCGCGACGAACAACAATCTGTCTATCCTCAATGGTATCCAAATCATAAGCATGCATTGGCTGTCCGTACTCTTCCATAACGTAGTTGGTAATATCTACGATGTTGTTGATAGGACGGATTCCCTGTGAACGAAGACGCTGCTGCATCCATTCTGGAGATGGAGCAATCTTGATATTTTTAACCACTCTGGCTGTATATCTTGGGCAGAGATCACTAGCCTCAACGGAAACCTTGATATAATCATTTACATCCTCATCATTTCCAGTTGCTTTCACTTCTGGTGGGCAGAAATCCTTTTTAAAAGTAGCTGCCGCTTCTCTTGCAAGACCAAGAATAGAGAAACAATCAACACGATTTGATGTAATCTCATATTCGACAACTGCATCATCAAGACCAAGTGCCTTCACTGCATCTGCTCCTACAACTGCATCGTCTGGGAAAATGTAAAGGCCATTTTCCGGTGCATCTGGGAACATGTTGCGGTCTGAGCCAAGTTCTTCAATAGAACACATCATACCGTTTGACTCTACGCCACGAAGTTTTCCTTTTTTAATTTTGATGCCGCCTTTGGTTTTTTCTCCATCATGGCCGCCGGCAACTCTACCGCCGTCAAGTACTACTGGAACCTTGGCGCCCTCAAATACATTTGGTGCTCCTGTGACAATCTGTGTTGTCTCACTTCCGATATCCACCTGACAAATCACAAGTTTGTCTGCATCCGGATGCTTTTCAATCTTTTTTACCTGACCAATAACGATTTTTTCCAAATCAGCATCCTGGCACTCGTAAAATTCAACCTTAGAGCCGGATAAGGTCATAGCATCCATGTATTCCTGTGGTGTGACCTCAAGTCCAGGTACCAAATCTTTTATCCATTTTAATGATGTTCTCATGCTATTTTCTTCCTCCTACTCTAGAACTGTTTCAAGAAACGATCGTCGTTTTCGTAAAGCAGTCTCATGTCGTCAATTTCATATTTTAACAAGGTGATACGCTCTAATCCTACACCAAAAGCAAATCCCTGATACTCTTCTGGGTCAATGCCACTCATCTTGAGAACGCGAGGATGTACCATACCACATCCTAAGATCTCAAGCCAGCCTTCGCCCTTGCAGAAACGGCAGCCCTTGCCGCCACACTTGAAGCATGACACATCCATCTCAGCACTAGGCTCTGTAAATGGGAAATGATGCGGACGGAATTTTACCTTTGTATCCGGTCCAAAAAGCTGTTTTACAAACTCAGCCAAAGTTCCCTTCAAGTCGGCAAATGTGATGTTTTTATCGATAACCATACCCTCGATCTGGTGGAAGGAAGGTGAATGGGTTGCATCCACTTCATCAGAACGGAAAACTCTACCTGGCGCGATCATACGGATAGGAAGATTTCCCTTTTCCATGATACGAACCTGTACAGGTGAAGTCTGAGTACGAAGTAAAATGTCCTTGTTGATATAGAAGGTATCCTGCTCATCCTTGGCTGGATGGTTTGCCGGAATATTGAGTGCCTCGAAGTTGTAGTAATCATACTCAACCTCTGGTCCTTCTACTACTTCATAGCCCATGCCAACGAAGATATCTTCCACTTCCTGCAAAACATTGGTATTTGGATGAAGATGACCAATCTTGGCCTTGTCGGCTGGCAATGTGACATCAATCACTTCTGATTTGAGACGAAGATCCATCTCTGCTGCTTCCATTTTCTGCTTTGCTTCTGCGAGTTTTTCCTCGATGGCAGTTCTGGTCTCATTGACAAGCTGTCCAACCATTGGTCTGTCCTCAGGCTTTACATCCTTCATAGATTTTAAGACTGCTGTCAGTTCTCCTTTTTTACCAAGAATAGCAACTCTGACATCGTTGAGTGCATTCATCTCGTCAGCAGCTTCGATTTGTTCCACAGCTCTTTTCTTGATTTCCTGTAGTTTGTCCTTCATTTATGTTCTCCTTTTCTTTGATTTCTTTTATTTTAGTGGCAAATTTTTAAAGTTTTATAGACAACAAAAAAGCGAAGCCTCCATCCCCCTAGGGACGAAGAAACTCCGCGTTACCACCCTGATTCCAGATTGCTCTGACACTCATATGCTTAACGTGCACTACCCGTCAGGGCCTACTCCATTCAGTCCTGCAGCTCCTGCGTGAAATTCACAAACCACCTTACCTTAGGACTGCTTTCAGCCGATGACAATCCCTCTCTTTAAAAAGTATGACCTGCTACTGTGCGCAATCAATGCTTTTACCACGTGACATTCTAGCACAGCAGTGCCCTTTTCGCAAGTAAAAAAGGAAATAGAAGGTCAAAAAAAGAAGTTGCCAATCGCAACTTCATCCTTTGTAATCCCCAAAATGCCGGGCCTGATATTTTGACTCCTAGCAAAGCTAGGTGGGTAACCGCAACCTGACTTCTGCCTTCCACTGACAAACGGAGGCTTGACATCCATCAGACAATATAAGAATCCCGTTTAAAGTAAATGTAGGTTCAAAACATCAGGTTGAATCGTACATCCCAGGTTTTGTTACTGCTATTATAAAACAGACATGACCAATTTACCATAAGGATTTTTAAAAGAGCACAAAAAACTTTCCATCTACTAATCGCACAAAGCCCTGAAGGTTTAGAGGGACTTGCTTTTACACGCTAATTCGTGATAAAATATTGACCAAATTGTACGCCTTATCGAAAATCCACGGTATTTATCATTACATTGTATTTTGGGTGATTTTTGATAGAAAAAGTATAAAAAAGATATAAGGAGGACAACA
>CAVIOJ010000020.1:0-2196 GCA_963644225.1 Lachnospiraceae bacterium
CATCTTTACAGATATATTTTGCTTTTGAAATTTGGTACTAGATATATTCTTTGATATTTTCAAATACAATCTCATAGGCACTTGCATACATATGAATGCCTTCTTTGCTAAGTTCGGCCTTCTGATAACCGTTTTCATCACACAATCCGTCGTTGGCATCGATATAGTTGTAGCCGTATTTGTCGGCGAGTTCTTTTACTTTTTCGTTGATCATAAGAAGGTTTTCTGTGGAACGTGCCTTTAGCATGCTTGCCATAATCGCATTATCTACGATGGTTGGATTGACAGGATAGTAGGCCATCATATAGACTACGCAATCTGGAAGTTTGGCTTTTAGTTGCTTTAAAATTTCCTCGTAATTTTCTAAAAGATGGCCGTCCCAATTTTCGCTTCCGTTGATATCGTTTGTTCCGATATTGATAAAGAGCTTTGATGGCTCCAAGTCAAAGAGAACAGTATCGATATTTTCCAAGAAATCATCGGTGGTATAGCCGCCTATACCGCGGTTGTAAATCATTTTTTCAACGCCATGGTTTCTGGCAATTTCTGTAATTGGAAACTGCTCCATGAGAGAAGAGCCTGTAAAAAGAATCTGGCCTTTGATAGCATTTTTATTTAAGATGCTATAATTTTTTGCTTTTTCTTGTTGCTCCATTTTGCTACGGGTTCGCATGCTTTCTCCGATTGTCTTCATGATCACTAAATATATTGGTTTTTGCAACAATTTTTTCATATCCATGATTAAAATCCTCCTTATTTCTTGATATGATAATTATTTTTCCATTCTTTTTAATTCAGGCAGCACAATACATAGCATGGTAATAAAGCACAAGCTGCCGCCAATTACGTTGGATACGGGTTCTGCTAAAAAGACTCCATCGCTTCCCATCCCAAGGACGAATGGCATGATATATGTCAGGGGAACCACGATAAATACTTTCCGAAGCAATGAGAAAAAGATGGCCTGTTTCTTTTTGTTCAGGGACTTAAAAATTGTCTGTCCTATGTATTGCAAGTCCATAAATACAAAGGCTGCGAAGTATTGTTTTAAAGCTGGTACACTGCTTGTAATAAGCGTGGTATCGGAAGTGAAGACGGAGATGAGACTGTGAGGAAGCAAAAGGATGATGCTCCACATAATCGCAGTATACCCAAAAATCATCAGTCCCATAACGACTCCAGCTTTTTTTACTTTGCCGGGGCGCTTGGCTCCGTAATTGTAACTAAGAATCGGTGATGTGCCTTCGTTCATGGCATAGATTGGAGTCTCTACCAGCTGGCGAACACTAGAGATAATGGTCATAACGGAGATGTATAGATCTCCGCCTGTGGTGCCGAGTACATTATTACAACAGATGGTAACAAGGCTGTTGGTTAGCTGCATTATAAAACTGGCTAGTCCTAAACTTGTGATATTTTTTATATCAGATAAACTTTCTTTCCATTCTTCCTTGGTAAGCAGGCGAACCTTCAGCTCTGATTTTTTTGATAGAAAATGAAAAACAAAAATCGCGGATAAGGTCTGGGAAATGACGGTTGCTATGGCCGCGCCTTCTACACCCAGTCCAAATACAAAGATAAAAAGAGGATCCAGCAGGAGGTTTGCAAGAGCTCCGATAGCCACGGAGAGCATACCAACAAGAGAATATCCTTGAGCGTTGATAAAAGGATTCATACCTACTGCAATCATGGAAGGAAGTGTACCGATGAGATAGAGCATGAGGTATGGATAGGCGTAGACCAGGGCATCAGCTGACGCACCAAATAAGACCAAAAGAGGCCTTGCGCCAAGCATAAAGACAACCATTAGGACAATGGATGAAATGCAAATCATGGAAAAGGATGTATTCATGATGCGGCAGGCATTTGCACTTTCTTTTTTCCCACGGAAGATTGAAAAAAGAGGAGCACCGCCACTGCCAAAGAGATTGGCAAAGGCTGTAATAATAACGATCAGTGGGAAACAGATTCCTACGGCTCCAAGTACAGCTGTTCCTACATTTGGAATTCGGGCGATATAAATGCGGTCTACTATGTTATATAACAGGCTTAAAATCTGCGCTACCAACATAGGCAGAGCCGCAGCAAAAATACTTTTTGTCAGATTACCATTTTCAAAGTCTATTTGTTTCATGATCTTAGTCCGTTTCTGTTTGATTTCTTATTTTAGTATAGCAAGTGTCTATATAATAATAT
>CAVIOJ010000021.1:0-6512 GCA_963644225.1 Lachnospiraceae bacterium
GATGAGAACGATGAAGCAAAAAAGATTTTGGAATTGATAAATAAAGTTACAAGTTTAGGAGTGCCCCCTGATGAAATTGCACTTCTTTATCGCAATCATTCTCAGACCAAGATGATTTTGCCTGCTCTTACAAAAAATAAAATTCCCTATTATGTAAAAGAACATTTTTTAAATCCCTATTCCCACTTCGTGATATTGGATTTGATTTCTTATTTGCGACTGTGCGGACCCGTGTTAAACCGTGCTGATTTGTATCGAGTTATGAACCGGCCCAATCGTTATATACAAAGAGCGAGCATAGAAAGAGAATGGACGACTTTTGATGCATTGCTTCGATATTATTTTGATCAGCCTTGGATGCTAAAAAATATCATGGCACTAAGGAGTAACCTGAATTTTTTGAAAAATAGGAGTGGAGCTTCAGCTATTGATTTTATTTTAAAAAAGATTGGATACGAAGCCTATTTAAAAGAAACAGCGGAAAGCCAGGAAGAATTTTTATCCTGGATGGAAAAGGCAGATTTGCTAAAATCGCTTGCAAAGGACTGCAAAAATATAAAACAAATAATAGAAAAGTGGGAGTTTCATCGGGAAATATTAGAAAGAATCAATAGTAAAAAAACCATGGAAAAAGAAGGCTGTGTTGGATTATATACCTTGCACGGTTCCAAGGGACTTGAATTTGAACATGTCATTATTATGGATTGCAATGAAAGTATGGTACCATCAAAAAAAGCAACAAGCCCAGAACAGATAGAAGAAGAGAGAAGACTTTTTTACGTGGGTATGACAAGGGCAAAAAGCAATCTGTATTTATTTCATACAAAAGAGTATGATGGCAAAAAAATGCACCCATCCAGATTCCTAAAGGAAATGAATGAGTGCAAAGATTGATTTTATTCGTCCATATCATCGAATTCAGCTTCGTCTAAAAGTTCATCGAATCTTTCTTCGACAGCTTCGTATTCTTCGTCAGACTGGATATTTTCAAGTGTTGGTTCTCCGTTTTCATCTTCATGGTAGCGATAGATGTAAACAGTGTCTCCTTCAACTTCTTTACCATCTTCCTCATATGGAAGAAGAGCGATATAATCTTGATCGCCTACGTCAAAAATTGTCAAGATTTCGCAGGTTACTTCAGAACCGTCATCCATATTGATGGTAACTACAACGTCATCATCATTTTCGTCTACAGGAAAAACTTCGTCTTTTGCCATAACAATCTCCTTTTTTTAAAATAATAGAAACACAAAGATTATACGAAAGGATTTGGAAAAAAGCAATAATTCAAGTATAATGTATTCGTATGTCTGATTTATTTTATTTATGTAAAAATACATTGGTTTTATAAAACAAATGGAAGCGAGTGACCTATGAAGATAAAAGTTGGTGATTTTGAAAAAATTGGATGGAAAGATGTAAGCGAAGGCAAGATTTTTACGTTTTCCCTGGAGACGCCAGATGCGGCTTCTATTTGTATTTATAAGAGAAAAGATAAGACTTTACTGGAAGAAATCTTCTTAGATGACTCTTTTCGAATTGGAGATGTTTATTCTGTTTTATTTGTTGCAACAGATTTTTCTGGTATTTGTTATCGCATTCATCAGAAGGATAAGTATTTTGTAGATGCTTATGCTACTTCCATTGCTGGAAGACAAAATTGGGGCGATGAGGATAGAATTGGCGATACTAATGGCTGCTATGGACTCTTTTTAGATTTGCCTAAGCGAGACTTGGCTTATAAAAATAGCATTTTGGCCTCTGATATGATTTTATACAAACTTCATATGCGCGGATTTACCATGCAACATGGACTAAAAGCTTCTCAAAAAGGCAGAGACTTGGGCTTGATAGAAAGACTCCCTTATTTGAGAGATCTTGGCATTACAAGTATAGAACTTATGCCAATCTATGAATTTGAGGAAGTTTCTTATGAAAAAAAGACGGTGATGGATGAATCGGGCAATGCCAATTTAACACTAGAACCTCTTGGCAAGATAAATTATTGGGGCTATGGTGATGCATATTATTTTGCACCGAAAGCTGCTTATTTTGGCGAAAAGGACAGCCCAAATCGTTGTAAGGATATGATAGATGCGATACATTCAAATGGAATGGAAGTCATCATGGAAATGTGCTTTTTAGAGGATAAGAGTGCTGATTATATCTTACAATGTTTGATTCACTGGGTTTGTCATTACGGCGTGGATGGTTTCCATTTATTAGGAAACAATATTCCGATTGAAACTATTGCAAAATCTCCATATCTTTCAAAGACCAAGATTTTCTGTGATCGTTTACCGGATTTTTTGGAAGAGAAAGATTCAAAAATTAACAAGCATATATTTTTGTATAAAGATGATTTTATGTATGTCACAAGAAGTCTTCAAAATCATATGGACGGTTCCATGGTACAATTTACCAACTTCTTCCGTCGGCAAAACAAAAATTATGGCTTCGTAAATTATATGGCCAATACATCAGGATTTACCTTATACGATTCTTTTTCATATGGAGAAAAACACAATTTAGACAATGGAGAAGATAACCGGGATGGCAGCAATTTCAATTGCAGCTTCAACTATGGCGTAGAAGGACCTACAAAAAATAAACAGGTTTTAAAGACCCGCTATAATCAGGTGAAAAATGCACTTACTATTACGCTTTTATCGCAGGCGACTCCACTTCTTTTAGCAGGAGATGAGTGCTTAAATTCCGCATCTGGCAACAATAATCCATACTGTCAGGACAATCCTGTTGGATGGGCAAATTTTTCCTCGCGTTCAAAGGAAGCAAAGAATTTACAAAAATTTGTTAAAAATCTTATAGCCTTTCGAAAAGAGAATACTGTAATTCGCCAGGAAAATGCCATGAAATTTAACGATTACTTGCATGTTGGAATGCCTGATTTGTCATATCACGGGGCAGAGCCATGGCTGATGCAGGTTGGTGATGAACAAAAGGCGATTGGCATTATGTATTCTGGACAATATGCAAAAGAAGAAAATCATGTCTATATTGCCCTCAATTTTCATTATGAGAAGGCACGAATTGCCCTTCCAAAATTGCCGGACAATAAAAAATGGGTACAGATTATGAATACAACATTAGATACTGATGAATTTTTACCGATGGAATTAGATGAACAAAGATGCGTTGATGTATTTCCACAATCCATTTCTTTGCTTGTGACAAGTGATGTGGAGGAAGTACACTGATATGAAAGCTTTAGCACATTTTAAGACGATTACACATCACAGACACTTGGTTATGGGGATTTGTTTTAGATTAGGCTTGTACAAGCAGGGATTGCTTCATGACTTGTCCAAATACAATCCTGTGGAATTTTTAGTTGGCTGTAAGTACTATCAAGGAGATAGAAGCCCCAACAATGCTGAGCGTGAGGACACTGGAGTTTCTATGGCTTGGCTCCATCACAAGGGCAGAAATAAGCATCATTTTGAATATTGGATTGACTACGGACTAAATCCTTCTGAGGGAATGGTAGGCATGAAAATGCCTACTCGCTACGTGGTCGAGATGTTTGCAGATCGTATTGCTGCCAGTAAAAATTACATGAAGGATGCCTATACCGATGAAAGCCCACTTTTGTATTATAAAAAAGGTTGTTCAAAGTACATGATGCATCCTGATACCATGGCCTTGTTAGAGGATCTACTTACGCGCTTGGCCGAGAATGGTGAGGATGAGACTTTTTCTTATATCAGGAAAAATATTCTCAAAAATATATAGCTATTATAATGCTTTAAATATTGCATAAATTAGATATAAACAATACAGAAAGGAATTGTTATGGAAAAGGAAAAAAAGATTTTATACAGTGGAATGCAGGCTACAGGAACTCTGACTCTGGGAAATTATTTGGGAGCACTAAAAAATTGGGTGAGCCTATGTGATGAATACGAATGTTTTTATGGGGTTATGGATCTCCATTCCCTTACTGTTCGCCAGAATCCTACAGAATTTCGTCAGAATGCCAGAAAACTATATGCTCTTTATGTAGCTGCTGGCCTTGATCCGGTGAAAAACTGCATTTACTATCAATCACATGTTTCTGCCCATGCCCAGCTTGGATGGATTCTTGACTGCTTTACTTATATGGGTGAGCTAAATCGTATGACCCAGTTCAAGGACAAGTCTTCAAAGCATGCGGACAATATCAATGCAGGACTTTATACATATCCAGTTTTGATGGCTGCAGATATACTTTTATATCAGGCGGACGTGGTTCCAGTTGGAGTAGATCAAAAGCAGCACCTTGAGATTACAAGAGACATTGCAGAACGTTTCAATAATCTGTATGGAGAAGTATTTACTATTCCAGAAGCATATATTGGAAAATCAGGCGCTAAAATCATGAGCCTTCAGGACCCAACCAAAAAGATGTCAAAATCGGATGAAAATTTAAATGCAACTATTTTGCTTACAGACGATAGAGATGCTATTATTCGCAAGTTTAAGCGTGCTGTCACAGATTCCGATGCGCAGATTCGTTATAGTGAAGACAAACCAGGTATTAGCAATCTGATGGATATCTACGGAGCTATTACTAAAAAATCACATGAGGAGATTGAAAAAGAATTTGCTGGAAGTGGATATGGTGATTTTAAGTTGGCAGTTGGAGAGACAGTGGCTGATGAGCTGGCACCTTTACAAAAGAGATATGATGAACTCTTAGCCGATAAGACTTATATTGATTCCTGTATCAAAAATAATGATGAAAAGGCTGCATATTTTGCCAACAAGACACTTCGCAAAGTCCATAAAAAAGTCGGCTTGACTGAGATTATACGCTAAAAATTCTTGAAAAAGATGAGATTTATGTTATCATAGTCTCATCTTTTTTCGTTATTCCACATTTCGTGGAGATTTCCTTATTTTTACCTTCTGCACCAGGAAGGAAGAAAAATGTATAGTGTTGTACATACGGCAGTACTCTCTGGTATTAACGCAAAGCCGGTTTTAGTGGAAGCGGATATTAGCAATGGTATGCCTATGTTTGAGATGGTAGGACTTTTAGCATCTGAAGTTCGCGAGTCAAAAGAAAGAGTTCGAACCGCTTTAAAAAACTGTAATTTTGAACTGCCAATCAAACGTATTACGGTAAATTTATCACCGGCAAATGTGAGAAAATCCGGTTCGGGTTTTGATTTGCCGGTAGCAGTTGCGGTACTTGCATCCATGGGGATTTTAGAACCCGAAAAAATAAAGGACTGTTTTTTCGTTGGAGAGATTTCTCTTGAAGGAAAAATTGTAGGTATTAATGGACTGCTTTCCATGGTTATTTGCGCAAAAGAGTCTGGGTTAAAAAAATGTTTTGTTGCCAAAGAAAATGAAAAAGAAGCAAGGCTCGTGCCGGGTATAGAAATAATTGCCATCAATCATTTACTAGAAGTCATTGCCTATATTCGGGGAGATAAATCAGATGAATTTTTGGGCGAGAATGATTCTTTTAGCGAGAGTGATTATTTAGATGAGCAACTGATAAAAGAAGAAAATGCGAGTAAATTTAGTCCCAATGGTTTTTGCGATGAAGTCACTTCCATAGAAGATTTTACATATGATTTTTGCCAGATTAATGGACAAAAACTTTTGAAAAGGGCATGTGAGGTGGCAATTTCAGGCATGCACAATATGCTTATGGTAGGACCGCCGGGAGCTGGAAAATCCATGATTGCCAAGTGTATTCCATCTATTCTGCCTCCAATGAGCCCCGAGGAACAGTTAGAGGTATCTAAAATATATTCAGTCTGTGGAGCCCTGAAAAACACCAATCAACTGATGGATAAGCGTCCGTTTAGAAGCCCTCATCACACCATCACAGAACAGGGTTTAATTGGTGGCGGTAGTGTTGCAAAACCAGGAGAGATTTCCTTAGCACACGGCGGAGTTTTGTTTTTAGATGAGTTGACAGAATTTAAGAAATCAACTTTAGAAGTACTGCGTCAACCCTTAGAAGATAAAAAAGTAAATGTGGCAAGGGTGAGTGGAAATTATGAATTTCCAGCTGATTTTGTTTTAGTTGCAGCAATGAATCCATGTAATTGCGGTTATTATCCTGATTTTTCAAGATGTAATTGTAGCAGGCAATCTCTGCAGAGATATCACAATAAATTGAGTCAGCCACTTTTAGACCGTATTGATTTATGTGTAGAAGCGTCTGAATTAGGTTTTTGGGATTTGCAAAATAATTCACAAGATAATGAAACTTCAGCCATGATTCGCGCTAGAGTATGTAAATTACACGAAATACAAAAAAAGCGTTTTGAAGGATTACCTATTCTTTATAATAGTCAGATCCCAGCAAAAGATATGGATACCTTTTGCCATTTAAAGCAAGAAGAAAAAGATTTTATGGAGCATGCATTTGAGCAGTATCATCTGACTGCAAGAACCTACCATAAAGTTCTTCGTGTGGCCAGGACCATTGCAGATATGGATGGAAGTGATGATATAAAACGTAAGCATCTTAGTGAAGCACTGTGCTATCG